>NZ_PIGC01000008.1:0-273997 GCF_003050065.1 Vibrio sp. 10N.286.51.C3
CACTTCACCATCGATAGAGATACCGTTGTCATCCCAGAAAGCAACTAGCTTACCAAGACCTAGCGTACCCGCTAGAGAACATGCTTCGTGAGAGATACCTTCCATCAGACAGCCATCACCCATGAATGCATAAGTGTAGTGGTCTACGATGTCGTGGCCTTCTTTGTTGAACTGTGCCGCTAGCGCTTTCTCTGCCATAGCCATACCAACAGCGTTAGTGATGCCTTGACCTAGAGGACCAGTCGTTGTTTCGATACCTGGTGCGTAACCGTACTCAGGGTGACCTGGAGTCTTAGAGTGCAGTTGGCGGAAGTTCTTAAGATCTTCAATTGAAAGCTCGTAACCTGCAAGGTGAAGCAGAGAGTAAATCAGCATAGAGCCGTGGCCGTTAGACAGGATAAAACGGTCGCGGTCTGCCCACTCTGGGTTTGCTGGGTTGTGGTTTAGGTGAGAACGCCAAAGTACTTCAGCGATGTCAGCCATACCCATAGGTGCGCCTGGGTGACCAGAGTTTGCTTGTTGTACGCCGTCCATGCTTAGAGCACGAATAGCGTTAGCTAGATGTTTGCGATTCATAAGAACTTCCGAATAAAAATTAAGAAAAACAAAATTGATAAAAGTAGGGGAACTGAACGTTCCCCTATTTGTAATTGGTAAGAGTGATTACAGCTTAGCTGCGATCATGTCTTCTAGTTTGCCTTGGTCAACGGCGAAGTTGCGGATGCCTTCAGCTAACTTCTCAACAGCCATTGCATCTTGGTTGTGATCCCATAGGAACTCAGCGTGAGTCATCGCGGCTGGACGCTCTTTAGTACCGTTAGAGTCGATTAGCTTCTCTACTACTTCGCCTTCTGCTGCTTCTAGGTCTGCTAGAAGTTGAGGTGCGATAGTTAGACGGTCACAACCAGCAAGTTCAAGGATCTCGCCGATGTTACGGAAGCTTGCGCCCATAACAACAGTCTTGTAACCGTGGTCTTTGTAGTAGTTGTAGATATCTGAAACAGAGATTACACCTGGATCTTCTGAAGCTTGGAAATCACGACCTTCTTTCGCTTTGTACCAGTCCATGATGCGACCTACGAAAGGAGAGATTAGGAATACGCCAGCTTCAGCACAAGCACGAGCTTGAGCGAAAGAGAATAGAAGCGTTAGGTTACAGTTGATGCCTTCTTTCTCTAAGATTTCAGCTGCGCGGATGCCTTCCCAAGTAGAAGCCAGTTTGATAAGGATGCGGTCATTAGTGATGCCAGCGTCGTTGTACATTTTGATAAGTTGACGAGCTTTAGCAACACTGCCTTCCATGTCGTAAGAAAGACGAGCATCTACTTCTGTAGAGATACGGCCAGGTACAACTTTCAGGATTTCTTTACCGATGTTTACGTTAAGCATGTCGCAAGTGTCTTGAACTTGCTGTGCTTTGTCATCGCTTTGCGCTTTAGCGTATTCGATAGAAGCATCGATTAGAGGTGCGTACTCAGCAATTTGAGCAGCTTTAAGAATTAGAGATGGGTTAGTTGTTGCATCTTCAGGAGTGTACTTGCTGATAGCTTCGATATCGCCAGTGTCAGCTACAACAGTTGTTAGTTTACGAAGTTGCTCTAATTTATTGCTCATTTTGATCATCCTATGTATCGCATAACACCTCATTAATGGGAGAGGTGTGGGCATTTGCAAGCTAACTAATGAAGTTCTCAATGGTTGTACCAGTGAGCCAAACTTACATTAATTTAAATTTTTCTCCGAACGAACATTTGCACAGAACATTTGATCGTTCGATGAGTAAATGATGTAGCCATATTTATCCGATCTAGCACCAAAGTCAACGGTAAATAGTCCTGTATGGTGACTTCAGTCAAATATATTTCGCTCTAGTAATCATGGGGTATGCAGGCAAACGTTTAACGGGCATGGAGAGGTGAATTAATCAACAATAAAACCAAGGCTATCACTGTGAACAAATGTTCCTTGTTGTTACATATGTTCACGGTGTAAACTTGTGTATCACTTGCTGATGCATCGAACATTTGTTCTCAAAGCAGGTAAAATAATTGTTAAATATAGGTTGCGTGGTATATGAGTAAGAATATCCAAGATGTTTCCGAAGAAAACACTGATCTCCTCACTGAAGTGGCGGTAGCTTATTATCAGGATGGCGCGACACAAGAAGAGATCTCCAAAAAGTACTCTATCTCTCGTGCAAAGGTTGGTCGAATGCTCAAACAAGCCCGAGACGAGGGTATTGTTGAGATCACCGTGAAGTACCATCCAGTATTCAGTGCCAAGATAGAACAACGCTTGATTGAGCGCTTTGGTGTGAAACGTGCGCTCGTGGCACTAGATCAACCGAACGAAGAGAAGCAGCGACTTCAAGTTGCAGGTTTAGTGTCTAACTACCTAACCAGTAAACTGAAAAACGGCATGGTGGTGACAGTAGGCCAAGGTCGTAACGTATCTTCTGTTGCTCACCATACTGGTGTAATTACTCCTCGTGATTGTAAGTTCGTGTGTGGTATCGGCGGTATTCACCCAAGAGGCGGTATGTTTAATGCCGACCATATATGTAGGCAGTTAGCCAAAAAATACGGCGGCTCGTCTGAGACCTTGTATGCGCCCGCTTATGCAGAAAACAAAGCACAAAAAACCGCATTCATGGAAAACAGTACCGTTAAGCAAACACTCGATCTAGCCAGAAAAGCAGACGTTGCTTTGGTCGGTATTGGTGATATGAGTGAAAACAGTTATATGGTCGACTTAGGTTGGTTTACTGCGGGTGAAGTTGTTCAGTCTCGCTTATTACAAGGTGTCGTAGGTGACTTCGCGGGTTATGACTTTTTTGATGTACACGGCAAAGCAGCAAACACAGTAATGAGTGATCGAGTCATAGGCTTAGGCTTAGAGGAGTTTCGCCCAATAGCGGAAGTTATTGCTATCGCAGCAGAGAACAGTAAGCCATTAGCTCTCTTAGGTGCACTAAGAACAGGTGTGGTTGACGTGATTGCGACTAGTGTAAGTAACGCATTGACTGTGCTTAACCTAGATGAACAAATGAAGCATGCTGAGTTTAAATGAAAGTCGCTAGAATATAATCGTCATTGAATGAAAGGGAGCCAGTACCGACTCCCTTTTTCTATAAAGCAACGACACTACAATTCTAATGACATCACAAACATCACTTCCTTCCCGCTGCTTGATTCACTAATTTGCTGCCATACTCTGTTCTAGATTTAGCTTAAACAGATCGATAAATGAGCGAGTTTTTTTCGATAACGAATTCGCGGAAGGGTAGATCATGGTCAAACTTAATTTAGGGAAAACAACCTCTGGCAAAACATGTACTAGGTTGGATTCATCCCCTGATCGCGTTAGATAGATATCTGGAAGAAAGGCAATCCCTTGGTGTTGTAACGCTAACTTGAGTAAAAGGTTTAGATCGTCGGACTTTAAATGGATTTGAATGGACTTATCAAGAAAGTCAGCGCTGTATCTATTGGACAAAATACGATGGAGCTTTAAGTCATTTAAGCTTTCGCAGAAGGGATGACTATCAAGGTACTGTTTGGTCGCGATGAGCCTTGAGCCATAATGTAGCAAGCTAAACTGAACATAACTATCGTCGATGATCTCGACGGTATTAGGCAGTATCTGTAGGTCAAGCCCCTGGCGCTTTAAGTCCACGGAATCTTGGTAATTTTCAATTTCGATTTGCACATTGGGAAACTGTGCTGAATAGTCTTCGATAGTGGAATTAAAAATACTAGAACTCATCAAAGCTGACGGAATGGCTAGGCGCAATAGGCCATTGAAATCCCGCTGACTTTCCTGCAACGCTTCGACTCCCTGCTCAATGTGATAAACCTGCTTAGCCACCAATTCGTACAAGTGCTTCCCAGCCCCAGTTAGTTCAATATTCCGTGTGGTACGAATCAAGAGCTCTGTACCTAGAGAGGATTCTAACGCTTTTAAGCGGCGGCTGACCTTTGAGCGCTGCATATTATTTGCCTTAGCTGCAGCACTGATCCCTCCATGAAGTACGACTTGGGAAAATAGTCTGATATCGTCAAAACTTGCTTTCATTGTCCTATTTTTAGCTCAAGTGTGGGCTCTTTATGAGCATACCAGATAGATTTTATTATGACTATAATTGCACAAAAATCTTTTCGGTTAGGATGTAGCATGAAGCAAAAGCAAGTATTTAAGCGCACTATGAAAATTTTGGGTAGCGTATTTGTTGTCTTATTTGTGTATTTAATTATCGCGGATCGTCGAGCTCCTTTCACAACAGAAGGACGTGTTTATGGACAAGTTGTGCAGATAGCGCCAGAGGTGACAAGTCGAGTCATACGAGTATTCGTTGAGAACAATGAGGTGGTTGAAAAGGGCGACGTGCTATTCGAACTGGACTCGAGTCGATACCAAATAGCGCTGGAGCAAGCTGAGTTATCATTGAAAGCGGCAAAAGAACAAGAACGTTCTTTATATGCTCAGAAAAAGATGGCGATAGCGAGCATATCTAGGGCCGAAGCCAGTTATAAAAATGCACAAACAGACTATCTACGAATTGCCGAGCTTGCCAAAAATCAAGCAGTGTCGGCATCATATCTAGACAATGTTTTTAAACAGTACCAAGTTGCAAGCTCGGTACTTGAGATTGAAAAGCATAACCTTAGCACTTTGGTCGCTCGTTTAGGAGAAGCGGGTCAGCCAACAACTGATGTATTGCTGGCTGAAAATAGAGTTAAGCAAGCACAGCTTGATTTAATGAATACCACAGTACGTTCACAAAGCGATGGTGTCGTTACTAACCTACGTTTAGAAGTTGGAGCAATGGCGACAGCCAATATGCCGTTGATTACATTAATATCTGATGGTTCTATGTGGGTCGCGGCTGATTTTAGAGAAAAGTCTGTGGCGCATGTTCAAGAAAGCTATCGAGCGCTTGTTACGTTTGATGCTCATCCCGGACAGATATTTGACTATCGCGTCGCGAGCCGAGATTTAGGTGTTGCTTCCGCTCACCAAACCCCAAACGGTACGTTAACTCAAATTGAAGGGAATAACCGTTGGGTACGCGATGCGCAACGAACAAGAATTAATCTACAGAGTGACGGTGTGTTGCCGAGCCCACTATTTGTTGGTTCTAGAGCGACGTTAGCCTTGTACTCAAACGATAATCGCTTTTGGGGGTTTGTCGCTAAGATGCGTATCCGTTTGGTTAGCTGGTTTCATTTCATCTATTAGGCGGTCGCGATGAAGACGTTTCGAATATGGTTTGGTTGTTCATTCGGTTTAGCCATAAGTATGAGTATGGGCTGGGAACTGGGCTTTTTGGCGATTCTGCTGCCCCTTTTTATACTTAGCCTAAGTGATAGCTTGAACCTACCTCTGTTGTTGATCATTGCGGCTAGTGCACTTTGGTCAATAATTCAGGCTAATTTACTATGGGGAGCTTTCGGAAGTTATCCCTTTGCTTTGTTGATCGCTGTAGCGGGAGTATTTCTCTTTAAATGTATTGCGATGACAAAAAAACAAACCTTTATTATCGGGTATATGGGATTGATTGCGATATCTATTTTATTGCATCTAAGTAGTTACGACTTTATCGATATAGAAGAAATATCAATCACGATTGGCGTGTATTGCTTTATGAATATTGTTATCTGCTCTATGGCATATTGGTTATTCCCGGACGCGACAGACAAGAACCAACAGCCAGAAGAAACAGCACTGCCTATTCAGTACGATGCAACGCAAATCATGGTGATTTGGGTTGTCGTGATGCTGTCTTTTATCGTATTTCAAGTTGTTGATCTTTATGACTCATCGGCTGCATACGCATCAATACTTGTAATTTTGGCACCTTTAACTTGTTCAGGTGCAGTGCAAATGGCCAAAGTGAGAGTGATTGGTACAGCGCTGGGCTGTATTACAGGATTGGCTGTGCAATTGATTCTTGGACCATGGTACGAAAATGCAATTTTGTATTGGTTATTATTCACAATTGCTATGGGGCCATTCTGTTATTGGCACACACAAGGTAAATTAAAATCTGCCGTTGCCTCTGCCGGGATGGCTTCATTAACGGTACCTTTGACAACTGCTTTAACCCCAAGTGAGCAAGACGCTATTTTTTCTATTTTATATAGGTTTAGTTCAATTTTTATTGCAGTTGTCGTCAGCGCTTTATTTATTTTGTTGATGCAAAAAATACTTGAATATAAAGCGTTAGATAACTCCCCAAGTTTGAAAGAGAAACGATAATGACGCCACATTATGCGGTAGTTATTACGCTGTTACTGATACTCGTCACGTCTGGGTGCGCGCAAACCCCTGAGCGAAACATCTCCTTAAAGTCTGAGCAGATAAATCCCCTTAATACTCCTGGGTTGAGATTTTGGGATGAGTCTGTCAACTCTGCTGATAATTACGATATCGATAACGCGATAGATTCATTAGTTGAGCACAGTAACCTGTCTGGACAGGTGAATCATCTTGCTTTGTCTGGGGGCGGGTTTGATGGAGCTTTCTCTGCTGGTGTTTTGAATGCATGGACCAAAAGCGGTACTCGACCCGAGTTCGACGTGGTCACGGGAGTTTCAACCGGTGCAATTGTGTCGGTGTTTGCCTTTTTAGGAAGTGATTACGATCAAGCACTAGAGTACTACTATACGAGAACGTCAGCTGAAGAGATGTTTAAGCGTAACTCGATTTTTAAGTTACCTTTTCGTAACTCAATGGTGGATGTGAGTGGCTTTGAACGCAAAGTGCGTCACGCTGTCGATGTCACTATGCTTAATCAGCTTGCTCTTGAGAGAAGTAAAGGGCGGTTATTGCTGATAGCAACAACCAGTTTAGATAATCAAAAAATGGCAATTTGGGACATTGGAAAAATAGCGCAGATCGGTACGCCTGAAGCACAGTATTTGATTCAAGATATTATTATCGCGAGTAGTGCTGTACCAGGCCTGTTCCCTGCGACTCGAATTGTGTTGCCTTATGAAGGAGGAACGCTAGATGAGTTGCATGTAGATGGTGGCGTGTCACGACAAGTGTTTCTCATTCCTCAAGGTTTTCAAACACCTTTGGCGTCAACGTCAAGAGACGTAAAAAGGAACATCTACGTCATACGTAATGGTTTCCTGAAGCCAGAATTCGAAGAAGTGGAAAATGGTTTAGCGTCAGTCTCTTACCGTGCTTTATCGATTTTGATTCGCCGGCAAAGTATTGGTGATATAGAACATATCTATAATTACAGTGAGCGAAATCAGATTGGCTTTCATCTTGCTTACATAGACGATGATTTTTCGAAAGATAACCTTAACTCGTTTAGCCTAGAGTATATGCAAAAGTTGTTTGCGTACGGATATCAAAAAAAGATAGAGAGTGACTTATGGAGCCAAAATTTACCGAATCCAGATTGAGTGAGCTTTAAATGCATCTATGGTTTTTGGGGAAGCATAGATGTAAATCTACTTTCCCCATCTGCTTGATTCAGCCAATGTCTAGAGGTTTGAATCGTGACGCTACTCGTTAACTTTCGGATTTTGTCAGCTCGACTTCCTTTGCTAAATCTGGAGATAAAAACTCACACAGCTCATCGTAAGGAATAGGGCGAGAGAAGTAATAGCCTTGCATTAAGTCACATCCACACGCCTTTAGAATCGCGAAGTGTTCGTTTGATTCTACGCCTTCAGCCAATACCACCATGCCAAAGTTCTTGCCGATTGCTATGATGTTTTGAACCATAGTTAATGATTGCTGATCCACCGCAATATTTTCAATAAAGCTTTTATCGATCTTAAGTTCATCGATAGGGAGTGCTTTCAACATACTCAGTGATGAATAGCCAGTACCGAAATCATCTAAAGAGATCTTTATATTCTTCTCTTTGAGGGCTTCAAAAGTCGGTTTCACTAAAGTTACATCTTCAATGAACAAGCTCTCTGTAATTTCTAGCGTTAAACAGCTAGGAGAGAGTTGATACTTTTCTAGTGTCGCGAACAGGTGCTCAGAGAAAGATTGATGAGAAAACTGACGAACTGATATGTTGATCGACAGCCCGATCTTTTGTTCCGTTGTTCTGTGCAAGTGGGCGATCTGCATAATGCTGGACTCAATAATAAAAGTACCCAGTTTTTGCATTAAGCCTGTGTTCTCAGCAACCGGTATGAAGACATCTGGCGGTACAAAACCCAATTCGTCATCAATCCAGCGAACGAGTGCTTCTACACCATGAATACTTTCATTTGCACGAACTAGCGGTTGAAAAACCATGAACAGCGTTTGTTTCTCGATAGCGATGCGTAGCCTTTGTTCTACTTTCATTTTGTAGAGGTGCGCATCTTGCATTTCCGTTGTGAAAATACTGTATGAGTTTTGCTGTTGTTTCGCTTTGTACATCGAAATATCGGCAGAACGTAATAAACTGTCTAGATCTTTCCCGTGTTCAGGGAAACGAGCTACGCCGATGCTGCAACCTAACAAAAACTGAGCGCTTTCAACTTCATAAGGTTGAGAAAGTACTTCAATAATACGCTTGGCGAGTCGTTTTACCTCAGCTTCATTCGACAATGGCGTTAAGAACAAAAACTCATCGCTTGATTCACGTACTAAGAGGCTGAGTCGAGATCGGAATCGCATCAAACGCAAAGCTATTTGTTTGAGCACCTTGTCGCCGAAGTCGTGTCCGTGGGTATCATTGACACATTTAAAGTTATCGATATCAATAAACAACAGCGAGAACTGCTCTGACTCATCCTCAATCCATTTACCAATATTTTTACGCATGTACAAGCGGTTTGGTAGAGAGGTTAATGGATCATGGTTAGCCTGATAAATGAGTTGGCTACGAGTGCGCTGTTCATTCTTGGCAATCGACTTAACCAAAAAGTAGAAACCAAATTGAAGAAAAATAAAGGCAACGAAAAGAATGCTGAACTCTTGTATAAATATGCTATCAACGTGAGTTAGATCCGTGCGTCCAACCACCCATAATTTGTAGTTTGGGATGTATTTTGCGCTCATTAAAGAGTGGTATTGTTCATCGTCGACGACAAAAGAGTAGGTTTCTTGCCCATTCATCGCTTCTTGCACGCTGATTCCGAAGTGGTCGGTAAAGGTCCGTGCAATACGTTGTAGGACATCTTTGCCTACTGGAGAGGAATATGCACTCTCAGATTCGATATCACTCGAATAAAACTGGCGATAACTGTCTGTTCTGATCAGGCTTAGTGTATTGAAACTTCCGGCGTGAGCATTATTTTCAAATACGATCGTGGCGTCTAACCGCAGCCCTGCGGTCATTACTGCATCGATTTTATTACCATCGATCGAAATGGATTTTCTCAGCGGGATAACCAAGCTATTCAACGACTCTTGAAAATAGGTACGGCCAAGCACCATGCTACTGCTTGATAGGGCGTCTAAAAAGGAGTCTTTCGTTGGCGCGTATTGAAGCAAGTTCCTTTGATTCGCAAGTTGGAGATTTGAGCTGATCGAGAGGTAGTCACCGTCGGTGTTCAACAAGCCAAACGCTGCAATCGCAGGGTGAGTATCTAGCAGTTTATCCAGTATTGGTCGAATTTGAATGGAGGCAGTACGAGTGAAGTCAGACTGCTGGGCGAGTTGGTGCCCAACCACTTCAAGCAGTGCCTCTTGACTGGTCAAGAGTGAGCTTACAGAGCTAGAAAAAAGCTCGACTTGGATATGTTGTTGTTGGGTGAAGTCATCTCTGTTGGCTTGCCATTTAGTTACGCCCAACGCGGCGAAAAGTATCAGGGTCAGTAGTACGATCAACGCGTACAGCGACCAGATATTTTTCTTAAATAGAGCCATGAGATGCCTTTTGTTGGTTACTACTTTTAACAGAGTGCAAGTGACAAACTATTGGGTCGTCAGCGTGATTCGTGCAACGAAAGATACAAACATCAATGATGACAGTATCAATGATTAAATAGTGTAACGACTACGAGCAGAGATTCTTGAGTGAAATATTATTATTCACCACATTGATAACGATTTACCCAAGATTAATCACGGTTTATGGTCAATAAATCGCTATAGATTAAAAAGCAACCGAGTAAATCCAGATTTGTTTTCAAACGACGTAGCATTACCGCAAAGCAAAGAGCTTACTGTGTGAGACGTTAAGTCATCACTACGAGTAAGCTCTTTATGCATGCGCAGTATATTCTAACAGTGGCATTAAGCGAAGTTGAATTACCTTTTAGTCACAGTGATGGGTAATTTCTCGTTAGCGCCCCATTCAGTCCATGAGCCATCATAAACGCCCATTTCACCTGAATATCCGGCCAGTTTAGCGGCTAATAATATGATGCAGGCTGTTACTCCAGAACCACAACTAAAGAACATCGGCTGAGAAGGGGTTAATTGCAACGTTGAAAAGATATCGACGAGCTCTTCTTGAGGCTTTAACTTACCGTTATCGAGCACTTGGGCAAATGGTAGGCAAATCGAATTCGGTATATGGCCACTACGTAAGCCTTCACGTGGCTCAGGAACTTCTGAATCGAAGCGAGCTTGAGAACGAGCATCGACAATGTTTGCGCTTTTGGCAGTGGAGTAACCTTCAATCTGCTGAGCAGTAACAAAATAGTTGTCTTGAATATTGCCTTCAAAATCACCCACTTTTACTTCGGTTCGATAGTCAGTCTCGGTCGCGTAACTGGCTTCGATCCAAGCTGGCAAACCGCCATCTAAGATGTATACGTCGTTGTGTCCCATTGCCATAAACATCCACCACGCACGAGGGGATGCGAAGGTTCCTGAGTTATCGTAAACCACAACCGTACTGTCTTGATTGATGCCAATTTCTTTTGCGCGAGTGTTGAAGTGTTTTTCGGTCGGGAACATGTGAGGAAGCAAAGTGTGCTTGTTACAAAAGTCTTTATTGTAGTCAAAACGAATAGCCCCAGGAATCATTTGTCCTTTGATCTTTTCTGACTCACTTGGGATCTGAAATTCGATACTGGCATCTAGGATTATAATGTTGTTTTCTTCTAGCAAACGTTGTTGAAGTTGTTCTGGTGAAATGAGTGGCTGAGTCATTCTTCTTATATCCATTCTTGTTGTTATATCGACGACTAAGGCGCTGTTCTACAGTGGATGAACTGATAGCTGCTTTGTCCGGTTATTTGATTGTTTAATGTATCAAGCGCGACCACAGAATCAAGAGGGCAGTCTGTTGTTGGTGGAATGGAAACGCGAAATATCTCGTTGTTTTGAGTTTCAACCGTGAGGTAGCGCCTATGTCCGTCTAGTGACTGAGTGAGCGTGTTAGAAATCACTTTGGCTTCAATACGTTGCCCCGTCTGTGACGTTAACGGGAAATGGGTAAGAGCAACTAATACGCCGACACCACACATTAATATAAGTAGACCTATTTTTAACTGTTTCATGAGAGTAAGTCTTTGAAGGTTATCTTGAAAATATAAGTTAGATTCGAAGTAAAGTGAATGAACGCCTATCAGATAATTTTCGCTGTTATTAGTGTGGGGCGATTAAAAAAGTGAGCATTGCTGCTCACTTTTAGTTGCTGATATTCGAAGCTAAACTTTCATTACCACACGATCTGAGAGTTGCTGCTCGATACTACTTTTTGTAGAGGTGGCTGCCCATCGTAAAACCAAATCTCAACAAGAAGTGAATCGTGGTTGACTGGGCTAGAGAAGTTAGAGGCGAACACACCATTGTTTAATGATCCTGCAATCACTTTGCTTGAGTAGTCTGGTTTCAATGTCGAGTCGTCACGAGCACTAAAACGGCTATACACGGTAACAAATGAACGGTCTGTTGAAATACTACTGATGTCGATGTCGATATCAAACTGCTCTACAGAGCTGTAATCAAAACCATCGGGTACCACTAAATCACTCATAGTGTAAGTTGGTTCCGCTGCTGCACTGGCTACTGGAGACGGTGATGGCGTTGCAGTTACTGGCGTTGCAGGTGTCGCCGGTGATGATGGTGAAGGAGAAGCCGTGCTGCCACCACCGCCACCTCCGCCCCCACCACAACCTGCTAGTAGGAGTGGGGCTGTAGCTAAAACTACGGTCATTGTTTTCTTCATGTTCCAAGAGCTTTGTGCAGACATATTATTTTCCTTAGAGAGGTTGCTTCTCAACTCAACGTTATGATGTTCGCGATTAGGTTTATCTTTGATACTCATGACGTCTCTCCTTATGGCTCGTAACATTGGTTGTCTGCTGGTGATGTGTACCAAGTTTGGTTATTGTCACCACCTGACTCTGCCCACTGCTTAAACTCTGGGTAAGCAGTTACGATATCAACGTATTCTTGTGGCCATTCCCACTCTTCTGTTGACGTGATAATCAGTGCCCAAGGGTGGTTTTCTGCTGTTTTGAAATATTTACCTGTTGCTGGGTCGCTATCATCAACACCGATTCCAGAATCAAATAGGTTCACAGTGTCAAAGGCCTCGGTTGGTGCTTGGTCTGGCAAGTGAACTTCCCAACTACGCCCTGGGTGCATCGGTAGGTTGTCGCCGTGATAGTAGCCCGGTGTTGCAAAAATGAAGGGGTCGTAAGGCATGTCTGTCCATGACGCAGTACTCACACCGTCGCCTGATAAGTTGATACCGATTTGGAATGCGAACTGTTCATCTTCTTTACAAGCGTTGCTTGTACGGTAGAAGGCGCATGAAGTATTCGCTTTTTCAGACAAGTCTTCAGCGGCGATAAAGATAGCTTCACTACGACCGTCTTCCATACCTAAATCGGTGAATACGCCATTGTGTTTCATGTATGAGTTAACGGTATCTACCGAGCTTGGTGCAAGGTTTGGTAGGCGAATCGCAAAGCCATTTTTGTAGGTTGCCCCCACAGCCGCTAGGCGACCATCGATGGTAGACTTAACAACCTTACCGTCTTTTAAGATCTCAGTGATGCGATACATGATAACGGCATCATTCATGTCATAGTCGGCTTTATAAGGCCAATTGTCTTCATACGCTAGGGTGGCGTAGCCAGAAGCACTTGGGAAGTAACGAGCCGTTGCGCCATCATTAAGAACATCGACTTGAATATCGACCACCTCACCAGAGGTAGAACCACCAAAGTAGCTCAGGTTAGTTTGTTGGCTGAATCTGAATCGAGCCCAAGTGGTACCCGTTAAGGCATTAATATCGACATTTAAGAATAAGTCGTTCTCACCGGCCGCCAATAAGTAATCGGTAAAGACTTGTTCGTTGGCGCCGTCGAAGCTGCCGTCTTGGTTCCAATCTATCCAAGCTGAAAGATAGCCCGTTGTTGAAGCTTCAATAATTACTTTCGAATCGAGGCCAGCTTCAAGTGCGGTTACGAAGCCGATACCACCATTCGTCCATTCGTCATCAATGCCGACGCTTTCATCCGATTGTGGAGAAACGTATCCATCCAGATCTGCATCTGGTGCATCTGTCCCTAACCATGTGACACCATCGAGTTCATGTCGAGGACCATTACTCGCTAGTAGAGTTAGGTAGCTGTCTGGCGCGTCACCGAAGTCGATGTTTGAATCTTCATCAACAACAGGTGCGTTGGCACAACGAGCACCATCGTTTTGACCAGAAGCTGGGCCATTCGAAACAAATTCAACGGCTGGAACAATACCTGCCGCGATATTGGCAGCGTTGTCTGGAGACAGGTTGATACGGTAAATTTTACCGTCTTGATTTCGCGATACGTAGTAGTAGCCATTGACATCAAAATAGCCAGCACCGAACGTACCTAACTCGCCGGTGTCGCCGATATAGGTTTCGGCACCAGTTGTAGGGTTGAAGCTGTATAAGCCACCAGAGTTATTATCGATACCATATAGAGAGCCATCGCTTGGGTGGAAAGCGAAATCAGTTAATTTCACTGTTGCTGGGCTGCCTGCGATTTTGTTAACGGTAACTGTCGCATTTGGATCAGAATCCAAAGGTGATAGATCAACCGTGAAGAGCCCTTTACCAGTGCGGTACAGGTAGTAAACATGATCGTAAACGTCACCCACATAGAAGGTATGGTCTGTCGGCAGTCCACTGGTGTTGATGACTTCTGCTTGGAAATCCTTGCCTAGGCGCACCAAGCGCTTGTTAGTGGTGTCATAACCGTAGATGTATCTGTCTTCGAAGTCGAAACCGACACCATTGATGTTAGCGTTCATCCCCGTGTCGTCTTCGAGAAGGGTCGTTGAACCAGTCACTAGGTTAACGCCCCAAACTTCCACAGGGGTGGATTGAAAGAGGTATGCCTTACTCGGGCAAGTATCGAATGGCGCTGCGTTGGCGACCAGTGGCGCGCTTAATAGCAAACTTAACGTTGTAATTCTCATATCTACATCCTTGTGATGGAAGGTCTAGATACTTAGTCAAGTAATGTGCCATTTTTAAGCTTATGATTTTATATGTTTTTATTTTTGATAATTCAAGTTCTTGTTGTTTTCTCAAAATGAGAATTCAAATGAAACTAATCCCTTAATAATTATTTCAAATTGATAACCCTGAGTAGAAGCTAAACTTCAGGAATACAAAAGCCCTGACTTATAGTCAAGGCTTAGGCTCTCGATAAGAGGAGGATGGTTTAGTCTATCCACACACCGAGCAATTAGGCATTTTCATCAAATTCATCTCACGCCAGCTGTGCGACATCGCATCGAGTATCAAAAGCTTGCCTTGCTTTGGTTGCCCGAATTTAGCAATCACCTTAATCGCTTCTAGAGCTTGCGCCGCGCCTACCATGCCAACAACAGGTGCCATTACACCCGCTTCAACACAGCTTAGTGCGGCGTTGCCGAATAGAGCACTCAAGCACTGATAACACGGCGCGTCGGCGTCTTGATAAGTGAATACGCTAATCTGACCTTCCATTCGAATCGCAGCACCAGAGACTAATGGTGTTTTCGATGCGTAACATAGGCGGTTCAACTGATTACGTGTTTCGACGTTGTCACTGGCATCAAGAACAAGAGAGTGAGTTTCAATCAACTTTGCAAGCGCTTGATCATCAAGCCTGTGGTCGACAGTTTCAATTGTCAGATGAGGGTTCAATACCTGCAGCGACTCAGCGGCAGAATCGACTTTCTTCTTACCAATGTCAGCATCGGCGTGAAGGACTTGTCGCTGTAAGTTTGAAAGCTCGACAATATCATCGTCGATCAGTGTCAGCTTACCAATCCCCGCGGTCGCAAGGTATTGAGCAGAGGCACAACCTAAGCCTCCAGCCCCTAATACTAAGATTGAGCTCTGCTTTAGCGCTTCTTGGCCTTCAAAATCAAACTGCTTAAGGATGATTTGGCGGTTGTAGCGAAGCATCTCTGTGTCAGACAGTATTTCCATCAGTGAGCCTCGTTAGTAAAGCGTCGAGTTAAACAGTTGGATCTGAACCGTTTCACCAACTTCAACACGACCGCGTTCGCGCTCTAGTACCACAAAGCAGTTTGCTAAACTCATTGAGCGGAAAGCGCCAGAGCTTTGGTTACCGGTTGTTTCTACGACAAACTGACCGTTTTCAATCGAGTAGATGCCACGTTGGTAATCAGTACGGCCTGGGCCTTTTTTGAATGCAGACTTGGTGATAGCAGGAATAGATTCTGGTGCTGTCCACGCGGTATGACCCGCAAGCTTAGCCAGCATAGGTTGAACCAGTACGTACATCGTCATCATCGCTGATACTGGGTTACCCGGTAGGCCACAGAACCACGCGTTATCCAACTCACCAAATGCGAACGGTTTACCGGGTTTGATTGCAAGTTTCCAAAAACCGATTTGCCCCAGTTCTTCAAGAATGTCTTTCGTGTAATCAGCTTCGCCAACGCTTACGCCACCAGAAGTCACAACCACGTCTGCTATTTGCTGTGCTTTCTCGAACGTCTCTTTAAGCGTTGCAGGGCAATCTGGGATGATACCTAGGTCGATAGCTTCACAACCAAACGCTTCAATCAGCGGTTTAATGCCGTAGCGGTTGCTGTCGTAGATCTGACCGTCTTCAAGAGGCTGGCCTAATGGTTTTAGTTCATCGCCAGTAGAGAAGAACGCGACTTTAGGCTTGTGTAGTACTGTAACGTGGCTTACACCCAGTGAAGCAATCATTGGAATATCACGAGGTGTTAAACGTTCACCGCGGCTAAGTACGATATCACCCTGCTTGATGTCATCACCAGTAGGACGAATGTTATTGTTCAGCTTGATGTCGTCTTGTTGAATCTCAATGACAGCGTCAGTTTCAACCGTGTTTTCTTGCATGATTACGGCGTCGCACCCTTCCGGGATCTTTGCGCCAGTCATAATGCGAATACAGGTATTTGCTGGCCATTCACCTTCAAAAGGTTGACCTGCAAAAGACTTACCCGCTAAAGGCAGCATTTTACCGTTTTCAAGGTCTGCTAAGCGCAGTGCATAGCCGTCCATTGCTGAGTTGTCAAAGGGAGGTACGAAAATAGGGGAAAGAATATCTTCAGCAAGGACATAACCTAATGCTTCAGCAAGAGGCAGAGATAAAGTCGTTTGGATTGGTTTGATTGGTGATAGCAGCTTGTCTAGTGCTTCTTCAATTGGCATTAAGCCGGGAGCGTCGCAACAGCCCATA
Organism: Vibrio sp. 10N.286.51.C3; assembly: GCF_003050065.1. NCBI lineage: Bacteria > Pseudomonadati > Pseudomonadota > Gammaproteobacteria > Vibrionales > Vibrionaceae > Vibrio > Vibrio sp. 10N.286.51.C3. Next base: position 16,584 of record NZ_PIGC01000008.1, read on the forward strand.
ATTGAAATCCTTTGGTCGTTATTATTTTGATTTGGTGGTTGGCAGCAGTGATTCAATAATGATCAAATTAATACTATTTACCAACGAAATTGCAGCCACTTTAGCATAGTTTAACCCCCGTAAATAATGACCTCCCTTAAAATATGGGTGTATTTATTCAAAATTCCGAGTATCCTTGTTTGCCATCCAGAAGGGGCAATAAAAGAGGAAGTTCAATGTCAGGTCTTAGCGAATCAGCGAAGTTGGTTAAAGATGCGCTAGCAAGCCGCGGATTAGAGACACCAATGCGTCCTAATCAGGTTAGCCGAGAAGAGAAAAAGGAACGAATCGAACACCATATGCGTGAGATTCTAACTCTCCTTGAACTTGATCTTACAGACGATAGTTTGGAAGAAACACCACAACGTATTGCTAAAATGTACGTGGATGAAATTTTCTCTGGTTTGGATTACGCCAATTTCCCTAAAATTACGGTAATTGAAAACAAGATGGGCGTTCGTGAGATGGTACGTGTAAAAGATATTACCGTGACCAGTACTTGTGAGCACCACTTAGTGACGATTGATGGTAAAACAGCGGTCGCTTATATCCCGCGTGGGAAAATCATCGGCCTTTCAAAGATTAACCGTATTGTTCGATTCTTTGCTCAGCGCCCGCAAGTTCAAGAGCGCATGACACAGCAGATCCTTGTTGCATTGCAAACGCTATTAGAAACCGATGATGTTGCTGTAACCATGGATGCGGTTCACTACTGCGTGAAATCACGTGGTGTAATGGACGCAACTAGCGAAACGACGACAACCGCATTGGGTGGTATCTTCAGATCAAACCCAGCAACGCGCCACGAATTCTTACACGGCCTACGTTAATACGTTGCGTTATTTGATGGACGCGATTTAGCCTCTGTAAATTGATGTTCGTTAAAAATATTCTAAGCCTCGCTTCCTGCGGGGCTTTTTTGTGCCTGTAATAAAGTTAACTGCATGACTGCGAATGTTGTCATTACCGAGAGTGAAGAAGGAGCGAGTAAGGAATCTGTTTGTCTGCGCTGTTTTCTGATTTTGTATGAGATCCCCGATTCAGTCGTTCCTCCTTCTTGGGGATGACGGAGAAGATCGGTTTGCTCATAAGGGAAAATACGAGGGTGGAGGTTCAGTTTGTATTCTATTGTCAGCCTTTTAGAAGCACGCGCTGCCGATCTTGCAGAGTGAGCGACTCAGTCATATTCGTCATTCCCTAAAGCGAGGAACGAGCGTAATAGGGAATCTTTTGGGGCTGAAGAGGAAAAGTACGCTCTATCGAAAATATAGAGCGTAACTAGAAACAACTGCTGGTGGAATGCTTAAGTAAGATTAAACAAACGCTTAAAGCGATGAACAAAACCTGATGGTTTGTTCTCAGCTTGATAGAGGTTCAAGCCATCATAAAAGCTGCCCATGAACTCGACTCGAATCTCGTCATCAGTATTTCTCGAAAGGCGAGACAGTAATGTTGCGGTCGCAGCAGCATGATCATTGGCTAGGCTGTAATCCATTCCTAGTCGTCCTTGAATGAATAACCACAAATGCGTGACTAGTTTTAACTGTTGGGCGTTAGAGTTTTGAAACTTGTCGCTATGTTCAGTGCCCACTGTATTATCGAATACATTTTGCATCGCCTCATTCGCTTCTTTATTACTTTCAAAGCGATAGCTTACATCGATATGTACTTTAGTTAGCAGACCAAGCAACGTCTGACGTGCAGAGTTGTCCGGTTTGTTCTCGCAAGCGTGTTTAAACAGGGCATGATTTTCGTCAATAAAAGACGTTAGCTCTTTCTCAAAACCTGTCGCAATCGCAGTTACTGAGTCTAAGCCAGACTCCTTCAAACAAACGTGAAGTCTGGTTTTAGCTTGTTGGTTTGCTTCAAGCTTTTGCTGATTACTGGTTGGAAGCTCAGTCATTACTCTGCAGCTCTTCCCATGTGACTTCTGCTGATTGTGTATCGCTATTAACGAAAGCAGAGTTGCCTGTCAGCATGACAGAAAGATCCATCGTGCGTTGTGTCATCGCTGCAAGCTGCTCAATACCATCGTTGTCTAGACGAACGATTTGAGCTTTTAGATAACCGAATTTGCCTTTGTTCTGTTCCCACCAAACATTTGATTTAGTGTTGAAGCTGAATACGCGAACTGATTTCGATAGACGAGTTGCCTTCTTAACACGCTCTGGATCGGGTTCGCCGACATCAACCCATTCTAGGATTTGATCATCTAACGACTTCTGCCATAAATCGGGTTCTTCAATGCTAGACAACCCTTTGGTGAACTCAAGTTCAGGAGAGGCATTGATACAGAAAGCCATGATTCGAGCCATCATTCGCTGTTCTGTTTCCGAAGGGTGTTGTGCAACCGTTAGATTAAAAGAGTCGTAATAGTCGCGATTCATATCAGTTAAAGAGATACGAAACTTATAGATTGTCGGTTTAAGAGCCATTGAGAGGGTGTCTTAGGTAGAAATAGTGAAGGGGAATATTACCTTAAATCTCTGAATAGCGGGTAAAAAAATAGCCAGCAGAGGCTGGCTATTTTTAGAAAGCTTTAAAATACTAAATTAAAGTACTTTGATGCTGTCAGCTTGTGGGCCTTTTTGACCTTGAGATACTACGAACTCAACTTTTTGGCCTTCAGCAAGAGTTTTGAAACCTTCGCCAGTGATTGCAGAGAAGTGTGCGAATACGTCTGGACCGTTTTCTTGTTGAATGAAACCGAAGCCTTTAGTTTCGTTGAACCATTTTACTGTACCAGTAACTGTGTTAGACATGATGTTATCCCTAAAATTAATTTTTATAGTGAGCCAATTGTGGCACTGATAGCGTGGAAAAGTTTATTGCTATTGCGTACAACACAACGGGGTTACTAGTAATCCAACGAAATGTTTATATACAAAGAACTTTCTTTCTAGCCGAAATGGAGTCTAAATCAAATCAGGGGATAGTCAATCGAATCCATAGTGAAAGGTTGCAGAAACTTGGGGGTAGTCAAACTTTGCATTCCTTAAATATCATGGAGTTACAGTTGTATGGTGATTTCTTGTCGTTTTTGTGAAAAACCTAGGTGAATTTGATGACAAAATTAGAGTGGTTGCACTGTTTTGGCACATTCTACTTTGTGATAAGAAAGCCGTTAAATTGACTTGAGGGCCTGTATTTAACGGCTTTATTTATAAAATCATTATCAAATATCGTCTGTTTGTATCGGTGTCGCCACTACTTTTTCAAGCGGTATAGATTACCATTATCGGTGCTGAAGAAGATGTCTCCGTTTGGTGAAGTTTCGATGTCTCTTATCCTTTCGCCTAAGTCCTCTAAAATGCGTTCTTCCTCGATTGCCTCACCTTGCCCGTTAACTGTGACGATATTGATGTGGGTAAGTTTTAGTGCCCCTGCCAACAGCTTGCCTTGTAATTCTGGGTACTTGTTACCTTGGTAGACGATCAAACTGCCCGGAGCGATTGAAGGAACATAGACCTTTTTAGGCGCTTCTATGCCTTCTTTGGTTTCAGATTCGCCAACGCTGATAGGGCCCCAATACTCCTTACCGTGTGATGTGACTGGCCATCCGTAGTTAGCTCCTGCTTTTATTAAGTTAATTTCATCACCGCCACGCGGACCGTGTTCTATAGACCAAAGCTTTTGACTTGGGAAATCATAGAAAAGCCCTTGCGGGTTGCGGTGACCGAAACTCCAAACCTCGTCGAGAACCTTGTCGTTATCTGTGAAAGGGTTGTCGCTTGGCGTGCTTCCATCGGCATTTAATCGTAATATTGAACCTGCGTGCGTCATGGTGTTTTGGCCGTTATCTCGATCCCCTCGGTCGCCAATAGAAAAGTAAAGGTGGCTATCGTCAAACGTAATGCGGCTCCCGAAGTGACGCCCAGTATCGGTTCTCGACTTCGAAACAAACACATCTTGCCAATTAGACACTTCACCATTTTTGTAATCAGCGGAAGCGAGTGTGGTTACGCCTTCATCGTCGATGTCTTTGCTATACGTCACATAGAGTTTGTCTTCTTCAAAGGGTGAAAACGTAATATCTAGAGCGCCGCCTTGACCTTTTGCCCAAACATCAGGCAGCCTGAATAGTGTGCTTTGGTCACCTGTTTTCAAATTAACGTGTTTAATAACGCCGGCTTTTTCTGTGAGAAGCATAGAGTCGTCATCGACATAAGCTAGGCCCCATGGGATTACGAGACCGTCTGTGATCTTCTCAGCTTGCCAGGCGAAGGCCGCCGTTGAGGCAATAGGACTGGACACAACAAGTGCCAAAGCAGAGCATAGAATGCGGTGATAAGTGTTCATTGAAGTCTCTTGATTTCATGAGGTGGTATTAGTGTAGCTTGTGTTGATTTAAGTTTAAGGAAACATTTACTCTGTTTTCACTCGTTATGCTGGTGAGTTATCCAAAGAATGAGTACCTCATTCACTTAACTTTGATTCTTCGGGTTACTCGCAGACAACGGCGACCTTTTCGCTTGCAGCTGTCTTAGCTGGAACTGGATGATCGATAAGTCGAATTGGGGACTCATACAGTGCAGACAAAGCCTGTTCATCGAGTAACTTATCGGCGCTGCCTTCAAATGCAATCTGACCTTTCTTCAGAGCAACGATGTGCGTCGCGTAGCGCAGTGCAAGGTTCAAGTCGTGCAGAATCACGATAACGCCAACGTTTTCATTTTTGTTCAGTTCAGACAATAAACTCATCAGTTGGAATTGGTGATGAACATCCAATGCAGAAGTCGGTTCATCAAGGATCAATACCGGTGACTGTTGAGCCAGCAACATAGAGACCCACGCTCGTTGACGTTCACCACCAGATAAGTCATCCGCTAATGCTTGTGAGAATTCAGTAACACCGGTTCTTTCCATTGCTTGTCGGATGATCGACTTATCTTCTGAATTCCAACGACCTAACGCGCCTCTCCATGGGAAACGCCCTAAACGAACCAGCTCTTCCACCGTTAAGCCAGCAGAAGCAGGGAGCTTTTGTGGCAAATACGCAATCTTCTTGGCTAAGTCTTTGCTTTTTAGTGAAGAAAGAGAAGTGCCGTCCAGTTCAACGCTACCATGATCCGGTGACATCTGCCCTGATAGCAAATTAACGAGTGTAGATTTACCTGAACCATTATGGCCAAGAACGACAGTCAGTTCATTGGTCGGAATCGCAAGGTCTTCAATTGAGAGAATGGTTCGTTCATCACGAACAATTTTGATGTTTGAAAGCTGAAACATGTCAGTCCTGTGTCTAGACCAATAAAGCGACTCAATGGAATCAAATGAGCGTTATTGGCCTTTAAAAATAGAGGGTGTTATTGTGCTGCTTTTTTGTTATCGGGGTGTCTTGGACAATCGTCGCAATACTTTCCCGAATCGCATTTGTAAACTAAGCAACAGCTGACTCTAATCAGTTTAAGCATTCCTGAATCGGCATCGACCTTGAGGCTGTCTAAGTGACTTTCAGGTAATTGGCATGCTTCTAACCAAAGCTTAGCTTGTGCTGTGATGTAGTCGTTGGTCAGGCTCGGTTCATGCTGCTGCAATTTGATCAAACTGCCTAACAGTAGATCCGCCAGCAAATGGTTAGTAAAGCCTGGGCGGATGCGTGTCCATTCACTTATTTGGCTGCGATAAAACTCAGTAAGTGCAAGTATGGCTTCGCCCGCTTTAGGTATCAATTCCTCAGGTGAGCCGTGTTGATGATCACCATTAAAGAATCGGTATCCTGTGACGAACTCTTTGTACCTAAACTGACCGATATTCTTAATATCAGGCAGCGAGTGAAGGCCGTAGATAGAAACGAAGGTCACATAGATAGGTTGCCAACAAACTAGATCCCAAGTTCGGGTTAACCAATAAGCTTTGCCTGCTTCTGTGTGATTTTCCGCTAATCCATCGTAAACACGTTTGATCTCGATATGGCTCTTATCGTTTGTCATTGCGATGCTTTTGCTGCTCAGAGAGCCATAACTTCCGCTTAGATAAGGCGTTATTTGTTTTGAGTAAGCGAAGATTTTCTGGTGCAGGGAGGGGGCTCTGCGACGAGTGGCAATATTGTGCAGCTGGGAAAGCATTTTAAACCATTAAATGAGAATCAGTTGCGTTATCATAGCGAACCTCATTGACGATAACCATACAAAATGGTGCATCTCTTCAGAGAACTCTTGGTTTAAAAGATTTATAAATTGAGTGCGCCTTGGCCATTATTAAGTGATAAAAGTCGCTTTAAATGTTAAAAAGTATTCCTGTATCGACTTAATTGTTACCACTATCGAGATTATAAAAGCGTGACTATGAACACTCCTGCATTTGACCGTATCAGCCGCGTTCTAGCTTATATCCATGCGAACCTTAGCTCTGCGTTATCTCTAGAAGATATTGCAAAGCAAAGCTGTTGGTCTCGCTGGCAACTGCAAAGAGTGTTTCAAGCCGAAACGGGGCTTACTGTGGCTAACTATGTGAGAGAGCTAAAACTGAGTCAGGCAGCAGAAGAGCTACTTGATGGAAGAGAGCGTGTCATCGATGTTGCACTCGGGCTTGGGTTCAATTCAGAAATTAGTTTTAGTCGTTCCTTTAAGCAGATGTTTGGGGCAAGCCCAAGCCAATATAGAAAAGCGGGCAAAAGAGTAGGGCTAAGAAAGCCGATACAAGTGTCTGAAACTGTCAGCGCAGAAGAAAAAGGCGCTCTGAGTTTTGTTGAAGTTCGTATTGACGAAAGAGAGTCTTTCCTTGTTAAAGGCATAACATCAGAAATCAGCGGCTTGTTTTCACTAACACAAGATTTTGCAGAGAAAGTCCCTCAACTTTGGTCTCGCTTGGAACAGGAAGTTACGATTCCAAATGATAATGTGCTTCAGTTTATTGGCGTCGTTGATCTTACTCAGTCTTGTTTTGATGGCACCAACATCCACTATTGGGCCGGTGTTGAGCTTCACGACGGAATTTCCATCCCGCAATTACCAAGCATCATATCCGATAAATTGAAGGTGCTGACCATCCCTAAGCAAACTTATGCTGTGGTTAAGCATTGTGGGCCGATTGAAAACTTGCGACATACCTTGAGCTGGTTTGTGCTTAACTGGCTGCCGAGTTCTGGTTATCGTGGTGTCGATGGCTATGAACTCGAAGTGTACCCATTTGGCTATCAAGCCCATGCATCAGATGCTGAAATGGAGTACTGGGTTCCTATTATTAAATCGTAATCATATCCCCACGAAACCTCTTTCTATAAAACCTCCCACTGAATAAGGTCAATTGTGTTTTTAATCAGCAATTGGCCGATTTTTATTAAAATTAGGCCAAGTTCTTTTTTAATTTGCACCAAATTGTTAATTATCCCATCTCTAGATACATACAATGCAAATGAGATTTATTATTATTTATGTTAAGCATTGGTACCGAGGGAATCATGACCACTCACACTCGTTTTAAGTATTCATCATTGGCAGTAGCGTTGCTCACTGCATTTTCAGCGCAAGCGTTGGCGGAAGAAACCGTTACAGCGGCAGACTCGAATATCGAAACTGTCACGATTATGGGGAAAGCCTATCGTAATACCGCAACAAAATCGGCACTTGAGCCAGAAGAGACGCCTCAAGGTATTACCGTTATTGATGAAGAACAGTTAGATCAACGAGGTGTGAAGTCCCTCAACCAAGCGCTTAGATACGCGCCGGGTGTTGTAACCGAGCAGAAGGGCGCATCAGTAACGATGTACGATACGTTCTCGATTCGTGGCTTTAGTAATAACCAAAGCTACTACGATGGTTTGGTACTTCCGTTCCTTACTGGTTGGAACTTACAACCTCAAATAGACCCTATTGCGATTCAGCAAGTTGAAGTGTTTAAAGGCCCTACGTCTGTGTTGTATGGAGCTATGCCACCGGGTGGTATGGTCAACATGATTGCAAAGACGCCGCAAGAAGACGGGGCTACAAAAGTAGGAGTATCTACTGGCTCAAGAAACCTTATGGAAGCGTCAATTGATACAACAGGTCAATTGGGGGACAGTGACTTTTCTTACCGCTTGGTAGCACTCGCTCGTAAACAAGACAGCCAAGTCGATCACGCCGAAGAAGAGCGCTATGTGATTGCTCCTTCACTAGATTGGCAGGTCTCTGATAGAACACTTATTAACTTCAACTTTTACTATCAAAATGATCCGTCAATGGGTACTAACTCCGCAATGCCGCTTGAAGTGCTGAAGGCAAGTGATCCATCTGTCTCCATGGGTGACAAGAACTGGAGTACCTTTGAACGTGAAGTCTTGATGTTAGGCTATAAGATCAATCATCAAATCAACGATAATTGGACTTTTCTTCAGAACGCTCGCTATACCGATGCATCTCTGTACCAGGAGAATACTTACCACACCGCGACTAATTTCAACCCTGCGACAGGCAGTTTAATTCGAAATGCTTACAGTACGGATGAGGATTCACAGAGTTTTGTTATCGATAACCAAGTTTCAGGTCGCCTAGAAATTAGTGGCTTAGAGCATAATTTACTATTCGGTGTCGACTACCTAAAGCTAACAGGTGATTCTCTGTACAAAGAATTCACTGCGAATGCGGGCTTCTATGGGTTTGATGCTTACAATCCGAAAACTGACCTTTTGGATAAAAGTCAGCTTCAAGAGAACTACCGTGAATCTCACGACATTACGACCGAGCAGCTAGGACTATATTTCCAAGACCAAGTACGCTACGACGCGCTTGTTCTACTTGCTGGTGGTCGTTACGACATGTTCAAGGCGAGCGATGATAAAAATAGCTCTTACCCAACTTATGATGGAAAAGAAGAAGCTGAACATAACCAGTTCTCTTATCGTGTAGGTGCCTTGTATGAGCTAGATAATGGTATTTCTCCGTTTGTAAGTTACGCGACGAGCTTTGAGCCAGCGGCAGGTACTGATATTAATGGCAACTCTTTAAAACCTCAGCTAGGTGAACAGGTCGAGCTGGGTATTAAATACTTGTCTCCAGATATGTCGCAACAGGTTACGGCTTCCTATTTCCATATTACTAAGAAAGACTCAATTGCTGCTGATCCATCAGATCCTACATACCGTTCTAAGATTCAGCTAGGCGAGGTGCGCTCGCAAGGTTTGGAGCTTGAAGGCCGATGGTTTGTCACGGAAGATTGGGATGTGAACGCGAGCTATACATACGTCGATATGGAAGTAACGGAAGATGCAAACCCTGACCTTGAAGGAACGACACCAATCTACGTACCTACACACGCTGCGAATTTGTGGAGTAATTACTATGTGTACGGTGGTGCTTTAGCAGGTACGCGTTGGAGTGCTGGCGCTCGTTACATGGGTGACATGGAGATGGATGCAACCAATACTCAAGGGAAAGTGCCGTCTTACACTGTCGTTGATATCTCTATGGGTTACGACTTAGGTGAGGCAAGCGACACACTATCTGGTGCAACGGCTAATTTGATGGTTAACAACCTGTTTAATGAAGAGTACTACACCTGTTACGACCAATCGAACTGTTGGTTCGGTGCTGAGCAGTCTGTAGAGCTCAGCGTTAACTACGAGTTCTAATTCATTTGAATACATAAATCTAAGCAGCCTGTGTAGGCTGCTTTTGTCGTTAAATAAACAATTAAAAAGTGACAGTGATTATATGAAAGCCAACTATTTTACTTCTCGTTTTCCTAAAGTGAGTTCGTTCATTGTCTCATTGAGCTTGTTGTTATCAGCTCAAGCGATGGCCAACTTTCAAGTTGAAGACAGTGAGGGTGTTAAAACCCTTGAAGTTCAGCCTGTTAGAGTGGCTGCGCTGAACTGGGACATTGCTGAACAAGTGATTGAACTCGGTGTAACACCAGTGGCAGTGCCTGATATCGCTGGCTATACAGATTGGGTTGTTCAACCTGCGATTCCAGAAGGCGTGGCCGATATTGGCACTCGAACTGAGCCTAATTTCTCTGCTTTGAAGAAGCTAAATCCTGATGTGATTCTTATCGCTTCTCCTCAGAAAGATCTTCAGGAACGACTTTCTGAAATTGCGCCCGTGCTTTACTACCAGACGTACAGTGAACAGCATAGCAATGCGGCGGCGGCTATCGATAACTTCAAGAAGATAGGCCAATTGCTTGGTAAAGAAGAGCAAGCGAACGACAAACTGGCTGCGATGGACGAACGTCTTGAGGTTTTAAAAGCTGAACTAGATAAAGCGTATCCGGGCGACAAGCCGAAAGTGACCTCTTTCCGTTTTGCGAGCACGACTTCGGTTTACATATACGGTGATAACTCGATTCCGCAATATGCGCTTGAGCAGCTAGGCTTTGAAAATGCGATGGATCTTCCTGCGAGTCAGTGGGGCATCAGTCAAAAGCGTATGACCGAGCTTAAGAATGTTAAGGGTGGTATTGCGCTTTACTTCGAACCTTTCCCATATCAAGACAAGTTAGATCGTTCTCCGGTTTGGAAGAGCATGCCTTTCGTTCGTAATGGTCAATTTAGCCCTGTAGCAGCAAGTTGGAGCTACGGCGGTGCTATGTCGATTTTGTATAACGCAGAAGCGATGGCGCAATCGTTGTTGACGTTAGCGGAGCAGTAATGAAATCCAGTGGTTTGATGATGGGGGCGGTGTTATTTATCGCCGCCCTTATTCATTTATGGTTAGGCCAGTCTGAATTTGGCCCTATCGGTGAGTTGTTTCAGCAAGTCTCACAGATCAGTGACATCGTTACATTCAATAAAATGGTCGACGATTCATTCGAGTTGATGGCATTAATTTATGTCAACTTACCTCGTTTAGTGATGGCGATTTTGGTTGGTGGAACACTTGGCACTATCGGTAGTTTGTTCCAACAGTTAACGCAGAACCGCATGATGTCTCCACTTACACTCGGTACATCATCAGGGGCGTGGCTTGGTCTGGTCATTCTGAACGTGGTCGCGCCAATGTTGGTTGCTCAATATTCGGTTTGGTTTGCGCTGATAGGCGCGCTGCTTGCTATGGGTCTGATTGTCTCCATTGTTGGCATTAAAAATATGAGCGGTTTACCGATTGTATTGGCGGGTATGGCGGTCAACTTATTGCTAGGGGCATTTGCAACGGCGATTATTCTACTCAACGACCAGTACGCACAGAATCTGTTTGTATGGGGAGCGGGCGACCTAGGGCAAAATGGCTGGGAACAAGTGCTTTGGTTGATGCCTAAGCTGTTGCCGATTTTTGCCATATTCTTCTTAGCTCCGCGAGTTCTGACTTTGCTTTCCATCGGCACTGAAGGGGCTGCGGCGCGCGGGCTCAATATTGGCACGACCTTCTTTGTGCTAATGGCAATCGGCGTTTGGTTGGTTTCAGTGTCGATTACCTCAGTGGGCGTGATCAGCTTTATCGGCTTGATTGCTCCGAACATCGCTAGGCATCTAGGTTTTCTAAAGGCTAAATCTGAACTCATCGCGAGTTGTGTATTAGGCGCGCTATTACTTTGTGTCACCGACAGCTTGGCGATCTTCTTGGCGCAATGGTCTTTGGACATGATTCCAACAGGGACGGCAACCGCAGTGATTGGTGCTCCTGCGTTGATCATTATTGCGAGAAAGCAAATGTCTGCTCAAGATCAGTTGTTTTTCTCAATGCCTAAAGGTCCGAAGTCTATTTCATCTTTGGCTTACTTCTTGTTGGGCACAATGATTTTCGGGTTGTTGGCGTTGAGTGCATTGTCACAGCCTTCTTCTGATATGGGCTACTTTGTTATCCCAGACGCATTTGAATGGTCTATTCGTTGGCCGAGAATGTTAACCGCGATATTCGCTGGTGGCGGCTTAGCGGTGGCGGGTGTGATTTTACAAAGATTGGTCTACAACCCGCTCGCAAGCCCAGACATTCTTGGTGTGTCGGCGGGTGCAGTTCTGGCGTTGATTTTCAGTAGCTTATTCATGGGCTATTCGATTCACTCACTAAGCCCGTGGGTTGCATTTTTAGGTAGTGCGATTGCGCTTTGTTTATTGCTGTTCCTTGGCAAGAAGCATCAGTTTGCTCCGTCTATTCTAATTCTGACAGGTATCTCGCTGACCGCGGTATTGGAAGCTTTGGTGCAATTCTCTTTAACACGAGTGGGTGAGGGGAAATACACATTATTGGCTTGGTTAGCAGGGTCTACCTACCGTGTGGAGCCTGAGTCTGCCACTATAATGGCTGTCGTGATAACGGCTTGTATTGGTGTTGCTCTGCTGTTGAGTCGTTGGGTGACCTTAATTGCGACTGGACGACAGTTCGCGAGTGCCAGAGGGCTGAACATCAACATCGCTTACGTGGCTCTGTTGTGTATTGTCGCGGTGTTATGTTCGATGGTCACAACCACCATGGGGCCGGTCGCCTTTGTTGGTCTATTGGCTCCACATATCGCGGTGATGGTTGGTGCTCGTTTGGTTCGTGAACAGATCATTCTATCGTTTTTGATTGGTGCGGCATTGATGTTATTTGCTGATTGGTTAGGGCAAGTGGTGGTGTTCCCAGCGCAACTTGCGGCAGGGACGTTAGTTTCCATTATTGGTGGCAGTTATTTCATATTCTTATTACTGAAATCTCGAACAGCATAGGTTCTGCTAATGTCCTAAAACCACTGGTAATCAAAGCTATTGGCAACCAAAGCTACGAATAAAAAGCAGTGAATGGAGCGATCCATCACTGCTTTTTTTGTAGGAGTCGTTTGTGTAAAGGGGGGGAGTTAAGCAACGCAGGTCTCGCTTCTTAATGTGCAAGTTTGGCATATGTTAATAAAATGTATAATCTAAAGGTCTGACCACTGATAAGGTAGCCGCCATGCCAAACCTCGATCGTATTACTTGTTCTATCGATGAAAACCAAATTGCGACGGTTGTGTTGAATCGACCCGATAAGCTCAATGCTATTGATATGGCAATGTTCCAAGGCGTGAATAACATGGTGACTCAGCTGAAAAAGAACACTGAGATTCGTGCTGTAATAGTGAAGGGCGAGGGGCCTGATTTTTGTTCAGGGCTTGATGTTAAGTCCCTTTTAACCAGTAAATCTGGGGCGATGAAGCTGCTGTTTAAATGGTTACCGACATTGCCTAATGCTGCACAACGTTTTTCATTGGGTTGGCGAGATATTCCATGCCCTGTCATTTTTGCGATTCATGGTCGTTGTTGGGGAGGTGGTCTGCAATTAGTCAGTGGTGGTGATTTTAGGATTGCTAGCCCTGATGCGAACTTCTCAATATTGGAAGCAAAGTGGGGCTTGATTCCTGATATGGGAGGCGCCATCGCATTTCGAGAGCTGATGCGAAAAGATCACACCCTAGAAATGGCGATGACGGCCAAAGTGATCGACTGCGAAACCGCGAAAGAATATGGATTGGTGACCAAGATTGCCGAAGACCCTTACGCTGAAGCTTATGCTTTGGCTCTGGAATGTGCGAATCGGTCGCCAGATGTTGTCGCTGCTAATAAGAAACTCTATAACAAGACTTGGTGGTCAAGCCCAGGCATGGCTGTGTTCTACGAGACTTGGTATCAGATAAAGGTCGCTTTGGGTAAGAACCGAGCGATTGCTGCTCAACGTGAAATTCATCGAGATAACCCACGACCATACGTCGCCAGAAAGTTTAAATAGCGTTTGTACAGGAATAATGGATATTCCCTTTGTTTATGAGGCTTTGCGGTAACCTTAGAACAATTTAATGTCTAAGGCTAAATGAGCAATCTGATGAACAAAACTTTTACTTACTCTATAGCTGCCACCGCAATTTTTACTAGCTTAAATGCTTTCGCAAGTGGCCTGTTTTTGCAAGAAGCGGTCGTTGCCAATGCTGGTACTACTGGTGCTGGTGACGGTGTTTATACTCGCTCTGCTGCTGCGATATGGACTAACCCTGCCACTATGTCTCACATGGGCGAGAGCAAAACGACCATCAACACCATGGCGTTCGATCTTGAGATGAAATATCAAGACAACGATGGTAATCCAGACGGCAAAGCTCATTCAGTCATGCCTTCATTTGGTGCCTTCCATGCTCACCAAGTCACAGACAAATTACACCTTGGTATTGCGCTGGGTGCTGTTGGTGGTTCAAGCCTTGATTACGGCAGTGATTGGGCGGGTGCTGCACTTCTAGAAGACATTACCCTGACCGCAATGCAAGTGAACCCATCACTGAGTTATAAGCTGAATGATCAGTGGTCAGTGGGTGCTGGCGTTCAATTGAGTTGGGCTGCATTCGAGCAGTCGACTTCTGGGTTTACAGCTAAGCAAGATACTGATTGGGCTTACGGGTATAACCTAGGTGTAATGTACACGCCTACAGATAAACTCAAGTTAGGTGCCAGTTATCGCTCTAAGCTAGAACACGAGTTTAATAACGAAGTGAAAGGTTTAGGTAATGTTGCTAACTCTTTGTCTACAGATATTGCTCTTCCTGAAATCATTGACTTCAGTGCAAGTTATGCATTGAATTCTCAACTTGATCTCTTGGCAAGCGTTCAATTCCACCGCTGGAGTGCTTGGGACGAAACGGTATTAGATTTCGGAGCAACTGACTTAGGCGGCGTTCCAATCGAACGTGATTGGGATGATGTATGGAAGTTTGCAGTAGGTGCGGATTACCAACTTAACTCTGATTGGCGCTTAAAAGCAGGCTTCTCTTACGAAACGTCACCACAAGACGATCCTTCAATGCAATGGGTTGACCTTCCAGTGGGCGAGCAATACCGCTACTCGGTAGGAGCATCTACCTATTGGGATGATATCTTAATTGACGTTTTCTATGAATACGCAGATTTAGGTTCAGTTGATATGAACCGAAACTTGGCAGGTTCACAGGTGAACTTGTTGAATGGTTCTTTCGATGGCCGCATTCACTTTGTTGGCGTTAGCGCGACATTCTAATGACATTACGTAATTTATTAATTGTTACTTCGGTAATACTGGGTTCAACGGATGCTTTGGCTGAAGAGAAGCATCCAGATGATCCGACTAAAATCGTGACCAAAGCCGGCGTTGCTTATAACGAAGAGCTTAAGTTCTCAGGCTCTATCGGGCTTGATGAAGCTCGAATGATCAATGCTCGTGTCAACGCGGACGGCGAAGAGTGGCGAGTGGGTGGTTCATGGTTATTACCTTTGGGCATCGTCAATTTCAACTTTAGCCGCTCTGAATACGACAACGATGCTTATAAGAATAACTACAGTATCGGGACATTTGTTCCGTTGAGTTATTTTGATATTGAGCCGTTTGGATGGCAAATCTTCCCGATGGCTGGCTACAGCTATAACGATGGTGAAGTGGCGGTGTTCGATGATGATAACGTTGGCTCTGACTATGTATTGATGCCGAGTTCAACACACGGTGGCTACATTGGTGCGTTTGGTTTAAAAACGATTACGGATGAATGGTCTATCATGGGCTTCGGTGGCGGTTCAATGGGGTCTGATGATTACTCCGGCTATTGGGCTGGCGTCGGCGCAAGCTACAAATTGAGTGATGCTCAATCATTCAACTTCTTCACTATTTTTGCTGAGGACGATTTCGGTGAAAATAACAGTGTCGGTGCTTCTTACACCTATGAGTTCAACTAAGCTTCAACTCGTTTCCCCATAAATAAAAAAGCTGAGTGTAGGCCAACCTAAGTCGGTGAACTTACACTCAGCTTTTATCATTTCTCTATGAGCTTTTTAGCTGTTGTTCGATGTTAGCAAGTCGCTTGGTAGCGCTCTACGTAGCTTTGCATTACCTCATTCATCGCTTTCGTGATGTTGGCGTATTGCTCTTCTTCTAAGTTCGCGAGAGACACACGTAGTGACCATGTTGGAGCATCAAACCCTGCGCCCGGCATGACAATCACACCATGCTCTTCTGCAAGGCGAACCAAGAAGTCTAGCGGTTCGTAGGTTTCTTCTAACCAAGAGAAGAAGCCCTCGCTGTGAACTGTTTGAGCGATTTCTTTCAGGTCAATCTCTACATAATAAAACGCACCTGTTTTATCGCCTTCAGCAATGATTGGCGTTGCTAGGTTTTTCTGCATCAAAGTATTGTATCGACGACGCACAATCTGCTTAGCCAAGCGCTTATATTCTTCACCACCTTGCATCAATGACAACAATGAGAACATCGTCATCTGGATTTGCTGAGGTGTTGAAAGGCCAGCAGTATGATTCAGTGCGACAGCACGGCTGTCAGCCACCAAACGGTCAATAAATTTAATCTTACTCGGTTCAAGGGAGATGCCTTGGTATCGTGCTGTTAATGTGTCTCTGGTTTGCTCCGGGAGATCTGCAATCATGCGGTCGAAGTTACTGTCTTCGTGAACGCCAATTACGCCTAAACGCCAGCCAGTAGCACCAAAATACTTAGAGTACGAATACACTAGAATTGTGTTCTTCGGAGCAAGCATCGCTAACGAAGTGAAGTTATCTGCAAAGGTGCCATAAACATCATCAGTCAGTAGGATGAGTTCAGGACGACGGTTAGCAATTTCTGCGATCTTCAAGAGCGTCTCGTCACTTAATCTTACTGATGCTGGGTTACTTGGATTCACTAAGAAGAACGCTTTTACGCTTGGATCGTTTAACTTTTCTAATTCTGAATCAGGAATCTGCCACGCCGACTCTTCTGTTGCCATGATTTCCACTTTGTTTAGTGAATAATCTTCAAGCTCTGGCATCTCGATGTAAGGCGTGAAAATTGGTGCGCCAATCGCAATCGTGTCGCCTTTGTTTAATAAGCGGTTGCTCTTCAATGTATTGAAGATGTAGACCATTGCTGCGGTACCACCTTCAACTGCAAACAAGTCAAATTTGCCAGCAGGTAGCGGCTGACAGCCTGCCATTTCTTGCTCGATGTATTTACGAGCAATGAGTTCCGAATATTTGAGCATGCGATCAGGCACTGGGTAGTTGTTACCTAGAATCCCCTCAACCCATTCATAAATAAGCGCATCACCGTCTACCTGATATTGATCCGTAATAAACTGGAAGGCTTCAATGAGGAATTGCACACCTTCTTGGTCTTCGTATTTTTCACAAAACTGAAGAAAGCGCAGGCTAATATCTTGTTGAACTCCCATTCCACCAAAGCCTTCATACCCTGAGAAATTCGATTTTGATTCTTCTAGTGCAAACATACCTAATTGGAAAAAGGCTTCACGTGGCGCTGTCGCGACCCAGTTTGGGTTACCACGACCAGCGTTGATCATAGTTTTCTCATGTGAATGCTGAGCAAGGTCGATCAGTGTGTTTTTTACTTCGAATGGGCTTAGTGTTTCTAGGCGTTTTTCATCTGTGCGTTTCATAGTCGTTTCTCTTTAAATTTGTTTAAGATCCAAGTTTTTTGGATATATAAATGAGTTAATTTCTTTGAGCAGCTAGCCTGCTTGGCTAGCTACTGTGTTAAATCGTTAATGAATAAGTTGAATCATCAATTGGCTGATTCGGTGTTGATTACGAAATTTTGGTAATTAGGTTGATGATGATCGGACCCCATAAGGTGAGGAAGATATTGGCAACCGCATAAGTCATCGTGAAACTCGGTACTGGTGTGCTGTTTTGTGTTTTTTCTAGTAGCGATGCGAATGCAGGGTTTGCACTGCGACTACCCGCGATAACCGCTAGCGCTTCTACTGGATTTTTGATTTTGAGTACGTAGTAGTTGAATAGGAACGTCAGTACTTGAGGAATTAGAGTGACCAACACACCTAGCAGTAAGAGCGTTACGCCATTCTCTTTGATTGCCGTCAGCGCTGGAGCGCCTGCATTAATACCAACAACCGCAACAAATACTGCAAGGCCGAATGTCTGCATAAAGTTGGCTGCGCCATGGTTAACACTGCCTAAACGAGGTGTACGCATTCTTAAGTAGCCCACAAGTAAGCCGGAAACCAGACAACCTAAACCTGAACCTAGAGCGATATGAGAACCACCGATAGTGAAACCAATCTCGCCAATCAGATAGCCAAGCACCATGCCGAAAGACATTGTTACGAAGTCAGTAACACTAGGCAGTGGGCTGTTGTAGCCAATTTTTTTGATGACTTTAGCTATGTCTTCTTTTTGTCCAACTAAGGTGATTTCGTCACCAATGTGCAGTTCAGTTTCTGGCAATGTCGAAATATCATGGCCCATGCGTGATAGCTGAGTGATATAAACACCACGACGTATACGTGCGTTCGTTTCATCGTGAAGCTTACGTAGCGTAATACCCGCTAGTTTCTTATTCGTGAGTACGACCTTCTGTTGTGTTTGGACAACATTGCTTTCTTCACTAAATTCACCGAGTTCGACACCCAGCGAGGTCACTTTAGGAAATGCCTGAGTCAGACCAGTAAGGTAAACTTTGTCATCCGCCGCTAAAATAGGGTTCTTCGCCAAATCTAACGTTGATTCTGTGTCTTCGTGTGAGCGGTAAATAGCTTCAATTGTGAGGTCGGCATCGAATGCTTCTTCTAACTCGACAACACTTTTTCCAACAAACATAGAGTTCGCGGTCACTTGATAAGCACGAGAAGATACGCGGTTCAATGCAGAGAATTCACCCTCGTTTAGCTGCTTGCTGCCTGCGCCCATTTTTTCCGTAAGCTTCTTCGCTTCTTTGGTTATGTTCCAACCCATTACCATTGGAATGAGTGACATCATTAGAATCGGACCAAGAGAGCCGAAGATGTAGGTGATTGAGTAACCCACAGCCACGTTTGTTTTAAGCGTTGAGGTGACATCTGGCGCTAGGTTCAGCTGATCGATAGCATTACCTGCAGTACCTATGATTGCCGATTGTGTTAAGCCACCAGCCGCAAGGCCCGCCGCTAAACCTTTATCTAGTCCTGCCCATTTAGATAGCAACACAACCGTGATTAATCCTACAAACGTCATCACAAACGAAGCGAATAAGCGTGTTAGCGATGAAAGGCGGAATGACGAGAAAAACTGCGGACCGCCGTTGTAACCCACCATAAAAATAAATAAAGCAAAGAAGATGCTTTTTACTTCGTTAGAGATCATGATACCGCCGATCTGACCAAGTGCTACAGCAACAAGCAGTGAACCTGCGATTCCACCTAATTCAAACTTACCGATTTTAATTTTACCAATTAAGTAACCGAGACCGAGTGATAAAAAGAGCGCTATAAACGGATAGTCTCTAAGTTGTTCAATAATAAATGACATAGTAATCCTTGAATGAAATAGCATCATCATTGACTCGCTATTTCATTTTTTAATTTGGTTTAACGTTTGATTAAGCATTAATCAACATTTGGTTGATGAACTGATCTAATGCTTTATTTTTAATAATCTGAACTTCATCCAGTCTTCTACTTTTTATGATGAAGTCGCGATGATTTTTTATGGTCATGCATTTTATCTTTGTGATGTTTATCATGATGACCATCAGAATGGTGATTGACTAAATGCTTATGACCTTCTGGGTCGCCACCATGTTGACCAGAATGAGAGGGTTGATGTTCTCTATATTCTAAATGGTCTTTATTATGTTTATGGGTAACATCTTCTCCATATATACGTTTCATCTTTTCTTTAATAGCGACTTTAGTGTGATTAATTTGATTCGACATAGTTAACTCGTTTATTTTTTAAGGAACGATGAGAATTATATCGATCGAGAAAATAGATAAATCATGTTCAAATAAAATAGCAATAAAACAAAAATTGAGTGCCGATTGGTATTTTTATATTAAGTGTTTGATTTTTAAGGTTTGATTTTTATTTTATATAAGATTGGGTGGATGTTATATGAGTTTGATTTATTGGCAGTGTCGATAGATAGAATGACCAGACTTAAAAAACAAGGTGAACACATGAGTAAGTATAAAGGCGTTATTGTCGGGTCAGCTCTTTTTATATTACTGTCTTTTGTATTTGGCTTTCATTATGTAAAAGGTGAAATGATCAAAGAGAAGGTCGCTAATTTTAAATTGCCAGCTATATCTGTAACAACGGAAAAAGTAAATCAAGATACTTGGGATAAAAGTTTAAAAGTCATTGGTAACATTCATTCTAATCAATCTATTGATGTGACGAGCCAAATGTCAGGCCAAGTAAAAGAAATTCTCTTTACTTCAGGTCAGCAAGTAAATAAGGGTGATGTTCTTGTTAAATTGGATGATGCGTTATTGAAGTCCAACTATAAGAGCCAGCTATCCAAAGTTGAATTGGTTAGAGTCGAATTGATGAGAAATAAATTGCTCCTTAGAAATAACAGTGTTTCAAAAAACTCGGTTGATAAGCTACAAGCTCAATTTAATGCTGAAGGTGCAAAGCTGGAATATATTGCTACGCAAATTGACTACATGAAAGTGAAAGCGCCATTTTCTGGCAGCGTTGGGATTCGTAATATCGATGTGGGTGACTTTATTAATTCAAGCACAGCGATTGTCGAGCTGGAAGACAAATCAAAGCAATATGTCGATTTCTCTATTCCAGAGCTTTATTTACACGATGTGAAGGTAGGGCAAGATTTACAATTTTATTCAGAAGCAACGAACGACGAAGTCTTTCACGGCACGATTTCTGCCATTGAACCGAGCTCAGACAGCAACACGCACAATATCGAATTGAGAGCCATGGCTAACCAAGCCGTGCCGTTAGAGGCGGGTATGTATGTCGACGCTACGTTAATCACATCAGAATCGGACACTATCGTGGCAGTACCTTCTGTTGCGATCAGTTACACCTTATACGGAAACACCGTGTTTGTGTTGGATACGTCGACTAAAAAGGCCAGCGAACATTCGAGCAACGATGCATCACCATTTTACGAGTACAAGGTTGTGCAGCGCACTGTTGAAGTCGGCCCCAAACAAGGCGGTTATGTTGGTGTGGTTTCGGGCTTGAAAGAGGGGGATGTTGTTGTGACTTCAAACCAACACCAACTCAAGAATAGTGGATGGGTTCTGGTTAATAACCAACATCCGTTGATTACTGATAAAAGTACTAAGCAAAGTAACTAGGAAACTCCCATGACATTTACTGATGTATTTATCAAACGTCCAGTTTTGGCTACGGTATTAAGCCTTGTACTGTTGGTGTTAGGTCTTAAAGCTTTTACCTCACTGCAAGTGCGCCAATATCCAGAAATTGAAACGGGCGTTATTACCATTACAACGAATTATCCAGGTGCCAGTGCATCCAGCGTTCAAGGGTATGTGACGCAGCCACTGCAGGCAGAAATTGCTCAAACAGCGGGCATTGATTACATGACATCGGATAGTGCTCTGGGTAAGTCCGTGATTACCGTTTATTTGAAGCTAGGGTATCCGTCGGATAGTGCTTTGACCGAAATTTTGTCTCTCGTGCAGCAAGTGAAATATAAGCTGCCGTCGGGTGTATTGGACCCGAGCATTCTTAAATCGACGTCTCAATCGCCGATCTTATATGTTTCATTTTCGAGTGACACATTGAAGACGGAGCAAGTCTCGGACTATGTGAGCCGTGTGGTTAAGCCGACTTTCTCTACTGTTGAAGGGGTGTCAAAGGTCGACATATTGGGGCAAGAAGATTTTGCAATGCGAATCTGGCTGAACCCTCAACGACTGGCTTCATATGGTCTGACGGCTGAAGATGTTCAAAACGCGCTTCGTGCAAATAACATTGTGAGTGCGGCGGGCAAGTTGCAAAACCCTTATATCGAAGTTGATATTAACGCTCATACCGATTCAAGTTCGGTAGACGATTTCAAGAACATGGCTTTGAAAGCGCATGACGGGCAACTGGTGCACTTAAAAGATGTGGCGACGGTTGAACTAGGCGCAGCAAACTATGACTCAGACGTTGAATTCAATGGTGTGACTACCGTATCAACGGCGATCAGTAATACGGCAACATCTAACCCATTGACCGTTGTTGAAGGCATTTACGAATTGCTTCCACAGATCCAAGCAGGCTTACCTGAAGGTATTAAAGCGGATGTAATCTATGACTCGACTAAGTTTATCGAAACCTCAATTGATGAAGTAGCAAAAACCTTAATCGAAGCCGCACTGATCGTAGTCATCGTTATCTTCGCCTTTTTGGGCTCAATGCGAGCGATGTTGATACCACTTGTAACGATTCCTTTGTCATTGATTGGCTCTATGTTCTTCATGTTGAGCATGGGCTTCAGTATTAACCTGTTGACGCTGCTTGCCATGGTATTAGCAATATCGCTGGTGGTTGATGATGCCATCGTTGTTGTGGAAAACACCTTTCGTCACTTAGAAGATGGTACCAGCCCAATTAAGGCTGCTATAGACAGTGCTCGTGAAATTGCAGGCTCGGTTATCGCGATGACCATTACATTGGCCGCAGTGTATGCGCCGATTGGTTTCATGGGAGGACTCACCGGTAAGCTGTTTACTGAGTTCGCATTCACTTTGGCGGGTTCAGTACTAATTTCGGGTTTCATCGCCTTAACGCTAACGCCGATGATGTGTTCAAAACTGCTTAATAAATCGGTTCTCGACGGAAAACTGGTTAAGAAGATCGATGCAGTGATTGAAGGCGTAACAGAGCGCTACCGAAAAGTGCTCGAACATGTGTTGAACAACCGTGTTTATATTTGGCCAGTGGTAGGAACGTTAATGATCAGTCTGGTGTTCATGTTTATGAATACTTCATCTGAACTGGCACCTGAAGAAGATCAGGGCGTGATGATTGTGATGGGGCAAGGTCCTGCACAAGCGAATACCGATTACATTCGCCACTTTACTCCGGCTCTTATTGACTCTATCAGCAAGAACGATGAAGTCGAAATGACCATGCTAGATAACGGTTACATGAACAACAATGCGTTCTTTGGTTTGGGTGTATTGAAAGATTGGGATTCGCGTGACGCAACGGCAAAAGAAGTAATGCAACGTTTCGAAAAAGAGAGTTCTGTATTACCGGGCTTGCAGGTGTATACCTTCTCTCCACCAGATTTACCAGGTACACCGCAAGGCTTGCCATTCCAAATGGTTCTGAAAACGCCAACGGGTTCTTATCAAGAACTCTATCAGTACGCTGAAAAACTGAAAGAGTACGCGCAGAAGAGTGGCAAGTTCATCTATGTGCAAAACGACCTGAATTTTAATAAGCCACAAGTAGAGATTCGCATCGACCGCGATAAAGCGGCTCAGATGAACGTGAACGCACAAGACATCGGTACCGTGTTGTCTCGCTTTATCAGTGAAGGCTTCGTGAATTACTTCTCGATGGATCAGCGCAGCTACCAAGTTATCACTCAGGTACCTAACGAGAACCGTAACTCTTGGAATGATTTGAAGAACTACCACGTGCGCTCTAACACCAATGAGATGGTACCGCTGGCATCATTGATTGAAATTAGCCAATCAGTGCAGCCATCGAAAGTGGATCAGTTTCAACAGCTTAACAGCGCCATGATTGAAGCGAAAATGATGCCGGGAATCAGTATCGGGGAAGCCTATAAAGTGATGGAAGAAGGGGCGGCGAAGATATTGCCTAAGTCTTATACGACAGACACTTCAGGCCAATTGAGACAGTTCCTACAAGAAGGCTCTTCACTGGTTACGACGTTCTTCCTTGCTCTTGTGATTATTTACTTGGTTCTGGCTGCTCAATTTGAAAGTTTGCGAGACCCACTAGTGGTATTAACCAGTGTTCCATTGTCTATCTTTGGCGCCCTGATGCCACTGTATTTAGGCATTGATACGCTCAACATATACACCGAAGTGGGGCTGGTGACCTTGATAGGCTTGATTAGTAAGCACGGTATTTTGATTGTGGAGTTTGCAAACCAAATGCAACAGGAATTGAAATGCAGCCGACGTGAAGCGGCCATTCGTTCGGCTACCGTTCGAATGAGACCAGTATTGATGACAACCGCAGCCATGGTTGTTGGTGTTGTACCACTGCTCATTGCAAGCGGAGCCGGTGCTCAAAGCCGTTTCTCGATTGGTTTGGTCATCACGGTGGGTATGTCGGTGGGCACATTATTCACCCTGTTCGTGGTACCAACGATATATACCTACTTGGCTGCGGATCACCGCGGGCAAGAGCAAGAAGTTTAGTCCGTTATCTGGCTGCTAACGTTACGCGGCCAATACACATAGAAGTTTAATCAACACGAGTCCCATTTTATGAGCCTTATCGCTCAGGGATTCGTGCACTCAAAATTTAGAAAACTAGAGGTTCACATGAAACTACATTACCTATTCCCATTGTTCGTTTTATTCACTGCTGGCTGTTCAAGCAACATGCCAGATAAACAAGAAATCCAGAGCGTCGACTCAAACCATTATTTTATTGATAGCCAGTTTGATGATGATAGGAAAGGCGTTTCTTGGATAGCGAAAGACAGCGCGTCACTTCACTTTAATCAATTTGAATTTACAACCGTTAGCATGAAAAGCTCGGGTGTTGATCAGCATGTATCAAAGGAGGTTCAGTCTCAATTTAAAGCACAGATCCATAAGAAAATGGATGAGAAGTTGGCTGAGAAATTACAGGGCTACAAGAACGTAGTTTTGGAGAACAAGGAGCTTGATATTAGCGTGAAGTTATATGATATCAATGACATTCCTGAAGACATGCGTGTGACTGAGTTTATCCCAGTAGGTTCGGTTATCGGCGCTGTAAAATACGCGGCAGGTACTCGTGATCGCTCTATTCGTATATTGGCGAGTGTGGATCTGAAAGATCATGATTCATCTCAGCTCATTGGTCGCCGTATTTTCGTCGTGAACGATAATGGCGTACTTGAGAACGACAAATCAGAAATCACCATCGAGATGCTTGATAAAAACGTTGAGCAAATTACTCAGCAAGCGGTCGACTTTGCGTTTGAAGTGACTTACCAAGATAAAGACCAAGGGTAGAGTCATGCGATCTCGTAAACAGAACAGCGCTAGTAAACGCCTTGGGGTTGGTGAAAGGCTAGCTGGACACAAAAACACGCTTGCTCTACTGGTTATCGGCCTCGCTGTGAATGCTTCAGCGTATGCCAATACTAGCGGTGTTGATGAACGAGCAAGCTATGAGCAATGTATTTTGTCTTCATTGGCCAAAGCAACCAATCAACAAAGTATTGAGTGGTTAAAGCAGCAATGCGCATCCCAAGAAGCCGTTACATCAAACAAAACACCCGAGAATAAGTTGTCGGGTGAAACCAGCGAAGACGGTTTAGACTCCATCAGCGAAAGTGCACTGGAGTCTAAAGTCCCGCGATTGAAGATGGAGTACACAACTGAAGATAACCCGTTTGTTATAACGCCTTATCGTTTGAACTATATTTTGCCAGTGACTCATATGACCAACGTGAATACACAGCCCTATGGGGATGAGCGATTCGGAGGTAAAGCGGATGACCTCAGCGATGAAGAGATCAAACTGCAGTTAAGTTTAAAAATTCCAGTGGTTGATGATGGTGTTTTTAATCAAGCGGACAAAATCTATTTTGGTTTTACGCTCAAATCATTTTGGCAGGCGTACTCTTCTGATATCTCGGCACCATTTAGAGAGACTAACTATCGCCCAGAGATCTTTTACGAAACGCCTTTGAACATCGAGTCAGCTGATGGTGTTTGGTTTTCGCGTTTGGGTTTAGAGCATGAATCTAACGGACGAACGGCAGAGCTTAGTCGTAGCTGGAACCGCGCTTATGTTGGGCTAGGGTATACCGAAGATGACTTTGCGGTTTATTTCCAGCCTTGGTACCGAATTCCTGAGTCGAGCAGTAGCGATGACAACCCTGATATTCAAGACTATTTGGGTCACTATGAATTGTCTGGCGCTTACAAATGGGATGGTTTTGAGGTTTCAGCATTGGGTCGCTACAACTTTCAAACCGGGTATGGTGGAATACAGACATCACTCAGCTTTCCTCTGTATGGCCGGCTTCAAGGGTATGTCCAGTACTACAAAGGCTATGGAGAAAGCTTGATTGATTATGACTACAACAGTGAAAGGATTGGTGTGGGTATTCTGCTAACCAATGCCTTATAGCGGTTATCGCTTTTTTATCAACGATTGAGCGATTAACGATTTCTGTGAGAACCCAAAAACACACCGCCTGAGTAAGCGGTGTGTTTTCTATATTAATAGCTAACGGCCAATAGTTAATAGTTAACAGCCAATAGTTAAGAGCTGTTAATCATTGATTGATACCCAATTTGGATTCAATCTCGGTGATGTTACTTTTGAAAAACAACGTTTGAGCGACTTTCAAAACCACAGGGTGGCCAGATTCTAATATCGCTTCATAGTAGTACTCTTCCGCCATTGAAGGGTTGCCTTGAGATTCTTCAATTTTTGCCAAGATAATCATAGACATCACACTGTATTCATTCCTCGGAATCAAGCTTAGATAGTATTCGGCTTGGTCAGGGTTATCTTCAGTGAGGAAGTAGGCTGCTAACGCGTCATAGACTCGATAAGAGTTAGCATTGTTCTGAGCATTGAGTAACTGTTTTTTGAATTTCTTATTGAGCGCTTCAACCTGCTTATTCTTATTCTTATTCTTCGATCTCATTATAAAAATGTCGGCAAGCTCATACATGTAACGGTTCGACATAACGAAGTGGTTGTCGGGTTCTAGCTCATTGGCTTGGGCGATCTTAGACAAGGTGTCGGTTCTGTCTAACGTCATGAAGGTGAGCCCGAGCGCTTCAAGGGTGAGCTTTAAGGCTTCTTCTTGTTTGGGTAACTCAGAGATTTGCTGCTTCAATATCGATTTTTGAATATCCAAATTAAATGAATCCAATAGATCATCGAGCATTGAACGCATGGTCGTGTGGAGTGAAGCCGGGTCAATCAGGTAATCTCGACCTAGGTGTCTGAAATTAGAAATTCGGTTGAAGTAGGTGATATCAAGGTATTCTCTGTCGCCATCAATTTCACTCTTGAAACTGATCACGTTGGCTGAATTCGGCACCAAGGTTTCATCGACTACGACACGAAAATCGCGATAGGTGGTCAAGTAGCTCATTAATTTATGAATGATCCCACGTTTAAAGGCATCCGTCTTCAAGTTGTCATCGATACTTACGTAGATATATCTAGGTTCTAAAGATAAGTAGTGCACAGATTCGTGTGCTTTGTGGGCATCTAGGTTTTGACTGTCTACTGTTTGATTAAGACGATTTTGTTCCGTTGATTGATTTGAGTCAGCGAGTGGTTGGTTTGATTCATTAGCGGCGGTATTTAAACTGCTCAAATCGAAGGCGTCCGATGTAGGGCTGGTCGGTTTTAACGTCCACCAAATAAGTCCAAGCGCAATAACTATAGCGCCCCCAAACATAACAGCACGAGACGTTCTTTTCTGAGGTTTATTTTCTGCGATAGGCGCTTGTTTGTCGTTAGCTGTTTTATTTACAGGTGACTGTTGAACGGACTGTGCTGTACTCGAATCGGTATGGCTTGGATCGACATAGCTCGAATCGCTAGGTCTCGAAGCGCTAGGTTGCTGATCAACAGGCTGAATAGGTTCTTGTGAAGCAGGTTTTTCTGAGGTTGCATCGATTGAACTCTCTTCAGATTCTTCGAGTACGGTTTTGGCCTCTGAGCCTTGATTGCTTATTAGGTTCTCACCAGTAACCGATTCTGCTTTTGGTTCGACTTGTTGTTTTTTATCCTCATCCAAAACTGGCGATGTATCTGGTGCGTCTGATTGAGTTGAAGGAAAGGAACCAAAAGCATTAGGTGCATGATTCATGTCTGTAACTGATACGGTATTTGTGGTGACACTTGCAGGTACTAAGATGGTTTTGTGGACATCAACATCGAGTTTATAACCGCGTTTGGGCACGGTGATGATGTGTCCCATTGAATGTCGTTCAGCCGCTTTGAGTATTTTGCGCAGTTCAAAAATAGCTTGCGTGATCACCTGATCCGTCAAGATTGAGCCATTCCAGACTTCATTAATCAGCTCATCTCGTGAGAATACGATCTTAGGATTTTGGCAGAAAAAGTTGAGTAGCTTGGACAAGCGATTGTCGATGATCACGTCTTCATCATTCATGATGAGTTTGTCTTCATCAGGAATAAATAACCACACGTCGAAAGAGTATTGAATGCGTTCTTTTTTCATAACCACCGAGACTAAGTCATTGTATTAAAATTACTTTAGTAGACATGTTTGGGCAATTCAATTAACCAATGTCTAATTATGATAAGTGGACGTGCTTTTGAGCGGATTAGTGAGAGCCAGCAAAAAAATAAAAACAATATTGAGACTTATTCTCATTTGTTGATCTCGATAAAGGAACGGTTTAAATTGTCTGGTTAGTATCACTACAACATGAATATTATGAGGTTTTTTATGAGTACGGTCGTTGTATGGGGAGCAGGAAGTGGGCTGGGTGCTGCAATTGTTGAGCATTTTCACAAACAAGATTATCAAGTAATAGCGATTGCGAGAAACCTAGAGAAGAACACGCGCTTGGCTGAACTTGGTATCACCACACTGCGTTGTGATGCTACCGATAAAGAACAGGTTGAATCTGTGGTCGCTCAGTTACCTAAATCGACACTGGTCGTTTCTAGTATGGGCAGCTTCAGAGCTGACATTCCCGTTGATTACATTGGACACCGACATCTGACTGATGCGCTTGAAGCCAATGGTATTGCTCGATTTGTGCTGGTAACGTCGTTAGGTTGTGGTGACTCTTGGCAGTATTTGTCGGAGCGATCTCGAAAAGGGTTTGGCGCAGCGGTTCGTGAAAAGTCGTTGGCCGAAGCTTGGCTAACCTCGAGTTCTCTGGATTACACCATCTTACGTCCGGGTGGCTTGTTAGACGGCGAGGAGACTGGCAACGGTGAGCTGTCCCAGCAAGTCGAAGTTCATGGTGTGATTTACAGACAAGAAGTGGCGCGCCTTATTGAAGCCTTGTTAACCAATGAAGCGAGCATTGGGCAGATCTATCAGTGTGTTGATCCTACGGTTCAATATGGATAACGCTGTTAAGTCTGATTTTTAGTAAAGCCTTCAAGCTATAAAGCTATAAGCTTATAAATCCCTGAAGTCGTTTAGCTAAACTAAGCGGCTTTTGTTTGCTTCCTTTGTTCTCTCTAATTCCTGCCTTTCTATTCTTTTGCTGTCTCTTTCTGCCTTTTTCTCAGATGAGAGTGGCGCTCTCTTAATCTAGATTAAGTTTTCCCTAGTTTATTCTCTGTAGTATCCGCCTGAATCAGTGCCCATGCTTAATGGGTAACTCGCGCAATACGATTTTGAGAGGAAGACACTTGAGCACTTTGTTTACAGAAACCCACATTGGCAAGATGACACTAAAGAACCGCTTCATGAGAAGTGCAACGTGGGAAAATATGGCCACCGAAGACGGGCATATGACAGATAAACTGTACGCTATCTACGAAGAGTTGGCTCAAGGTGAAGTCGGCCTGATCGTGACGGGTTACGCGAACATCGTTGAAGAAGAAAAGCCGAATGCGGGCATGATGGGCATGTATAACGACTCATTCATTGAAGAGTATCAAAAGCTCACTCAATTGGTTCATGACAATGACTCTAAAATCGTCATGCAATTGGCATACGGTGGCACAAAGACCACGCATGATCTTGGCGAGCGAGTGATCTACGCACCAAGTGAGGTTCCAGAAAAAGGAACTCAAACACTAGGCAAAGCGATGACCAAACGCGAGATTGACTACATTGTTGATGCCTTTGCTCAAGCGTCATTGAGAGCACAAAAATCAGGCTTTGATGGTGTTGAGATTCATGCTGCTCACACTTACCTGATTAATCAATTTTTAAGCCCTTATTACAACCAACGTGAAGATGAATACGGCGGTAGCCTAGAGAATCGCATGAGATTTCTGTTAGAGATCTATACTGCGACGCGCAAGCTGGTGGGTGATGATTTCCCTATCTTGGTTAAGCTTACAGCTTCGGAGTTTTTTGAAGGTGGTGTCACCTTCGACGAAACGCGCTTAGTTTGTAAAAAGCTTGAACAAGTCGGCGTTGATGGCATTGTCGTATCAGGTAATATTCATGGCAAGGCAGACACTATGATTGGCGAGTCGCACGATGGTTTTACTATTCAAGCTGAAGGCTACTTCCACGAATATGGTCATGCGATCAGCCAAGACGTTAATATCCCAGTTATCACGGTTGGTGGTCTAACGGATTTTGATGCTATCGAAGCGATTGCAAACAACACAGGTATTGAATATTTCGCGCTTTCAAGGCCGCTGCTTTCTGAACCACATTTGGTAAAGCGTTGGAAAGAAGGGGACAGAAGCCCTGTTGAGTGCGAAAGATGTTCAAAATGCCGAACTAAGCGTGGCAACTTCTGTGTCGTGAATAAAGACAGAAAAGTACAGCTTGCTCGTATGTAATCGCTGAACCTAGCTCCAAGCGTGAGCCGAAATTTATAGCCGAGCCTATGTTTGATCCTGTGTAATCGCACAGGCTCTATTCATTCCGTATTCTATGAAACGAAATTTGAAACCTTATTAATCACATCTGACTGTCAAATGGGTGCGATTAAACAGATACACTACACCTGTAAATTATCCAACCAAGTTATCGATAAAAACTGAGCAAACTTTGAAACTACTTCCTCTTCTTAAGCAACCTCGAATCCACTGACGCCTCTTTAGTTTTAGCGGCATTGCTATGATTTAAGCGTGATACTCACTATTTATCCCGGTGAACCCTGTGTTTATGGGGGTGCTAGTTTGTGCACCTTGGATTTGCATCGTCGAACATTTTGATAGTTAACGAATAAAACTAAATAGATCATTCAGAGGTAAAAATGCAAAAGAAGCATTGGTCCAAATTCGAGTTGTTGCATGAAGTCGTAACCAACCCCAATATTCATGTAAAAGGTCAACACAGTTATTACAGCGATTACTGGGATAACGGTTTTGAACAATCGGTAGTGCGTTATTTACACGGCGACGAAGTCAGCCGCCAGTGGGAGCCTCGATGGGAAATCGACGAACTCCATATCGGTGATTATGTCTGTATTGGCGCAGAGGTTGTGATTTTAATGGGCGGCAACCATACACACAGAGTTGATTGGTTTTCACTGTATCCATTTGTGGATGTTATCGACGACGCCTACATTGGCAAAGGCGATACTCACATTGAAGATGGGGTGTGGTTAGGCATGCGAGCGATGGTGATGCCCGGTGTGACGATTGGCGAAGGCGCTGTAGTTGCAGCGAATAGTGTGGTGACTAAAGACGTCGCACCCTACAGCCTTGTCGGTGGTTCTCCAGCTAAAGTCGTCAAATACCGCTTTGATGAGTCCGTTATTGACGAGCTCATTTCATTCAAAATATACGAGTGGCCCTCAGATAAATTTGAAGCGCTGAAACCGTATTTATGTAACCCAGACTTTTCAAAGTTAAAGCAGGCGATAACGGATTACGACAATTGTTTGTAAGGAGCACTTGTAACGAGCATTTGTAAGGTGCGTTTTTAAGGTACGGGTATAGCCACAGATTTGTGTAGAAAGATCTGTGTCATATTTATATTGAAAAACACGTTAAATCAGTCCGTTACCTTGCAATACTCAACATGGTGTACCAATCTTATTTCATAAGCATGGATAAGGATTGTGTATGCCCGCAAGTTCAATGAAAAACAAAGGGGTGGTGGGGAAAGTCCTACTGCCTTCTTTACTCATAAATCTTCTCTCTCTCGCCGTTCCGTTAACGGTTTTACAAATTTACGATCGTATTTTACCTAACCAAAGTTACGGTACTGCCACTTTGTTGTTGGCGGGTGCAGCGTTGGCTGTTGCCATGGAAGCATTAATCCGGTTTGTGCGTACTTGGCTTTTGTCAGCCGCGGCCAGCAATACCGAGAAAGCGACCTATCAAACCTTGGTTGAAAGAGTAACAACGGCTTCATCAGGCCATCTTCGCCACATTGGTGTTGGCGGCGTGGAAGAGGGGCTGGGCTCAGTATCAAAAGTCAAAGATTGGTATTCCGGTGGTGTGATTGCAGGCTTTATTGATTTGCCTTTTGCATTGATCTTCTTGGGCTTGGTGGCTTACATCGGTGGTGAGCTGGTGGCGATACCTTTGGCAGTTTGGCTGATTACTCTTGGAATCGTTTGGTTATCTTCTATTCGCGTTAAAAGCTTAAGTGAAGAGGCTTCCCAAGATGAGCAGGAGCGAAAAGCGTTCTTGATTTTACTAAGCCAAACCATTCAGGGAATCAAACGCCAGGCCGTTGAGTCTCGAATCTTCAATCAGTTCAAATCCCTCAATAATGTTCGCTCTCAGTCTAAAGCGAGAGAAGAAGAACAGAACGCCTTCGCCCAAGAATGTATTCAGCTTGCTGCATTAGCGACGTCAGTTTTACTGGTGATTACGGGGAGCTTGTGGGTGTTGGATGGTCAGTTAACCACAGGTGGGTTGGCGGCATGTTCTATCTTATCGGGCAGAGCGGTTGCGCCTTTGAGTGCACTGGTTGGGGTTCGAATCAAGCTTAATTCAATACACAGTGCCAATCAGGCAATAGAAAAATTGAATGACTTGTCACTATCTGAGTTTTCAGATTCTGAGCAACCTGAGACCCCTTTATCTGACTTTGAGACGCTGGAAATTAAGCAAGCGACCGTCGAAAGATACGGTGAACTTGCTTATGCAGATGTCACACTGAATAAAGGTGAGTTGGTATTGTTAGAGAGTGAGGATCGCCACACCAACAGTCATTTATTGTCGTCGATTGCAGGTATTGATGATCTAAAAGCGGGTGAGTGCTTCATTAACGGAGCTGCCGTTTCAATCGCATCGGTAAGCAACATTGCAGCCTACTGTGGCGTTAAAGGACAACTGGTGTCGGGGACCATTCTTGATAACTTATGTGGCTTTGACCCTGAGAAAACGCAAAGCGCCAGTGACTATGCAAAGCGTTTGGGTTTAACCAAAGAGATTACTCGATTACCCGATGGGCTCGAGACACAAATTGGCCATACGAGTGCTTCTTTGTTGAGTATGGGTAACGTGAAAATGCTCAATATCGCGGCTCAATTGGCAAGTGATAAACCCATAATCATGTTAGAAAGGCCTGATTCTTCACTTGATTTAGACGCTCTTGGAAATCTAGCTCAGGTGTTGGAAGAAGAAGTGACGGCAGGGCGCACGATACTGATGGTGAGCTACCATTTGAAACTTCGAGATTTAGCTAATCGAATAATTACAGTGAAAAGTCGAGCTATTACCGAACAAAGTGAGATCAATCAGGAGGCCGTCGTATGAATCGTTTAGATGCTAGCAACCGTGCAGATACGGATGGTCGACAAGAGGTGATGAACCATTTAGAAACCGAGAGTCTTTCCGTCCTCAAGCAGTTGGAAGTGAATGCGAATATCCAATTGTTCGCACATCAATGGGTCGATGAGAATGGCATTGAATCAATAGACGATATGTTTGCCTTGTTCGACAGGCTTGCACTGCCTTATCGCTTGGTTGCCAACCTAGATGAAGTTGGTGAACATAAATTGGTCTTACTGGTACTTGGTGAACATGAGCTGGTCTCTGGTCATATAGAATCGAAACAGTTTATTGCTTTTGATGCCAATGAAGACATTGCCGATATACCACAGTTTTGCATTGTTATCGAAGGCCCACCACTAGAGAAAGCTTCTCCTGATTGGGTTGGCGAACGGTTACATGCGTTTCGTCATATCATTCCTAAATTGCTGTTGGTCAGTTTTATCACTAACTTATTTGCACTTGCTGTTCCATTCATCACGATGTCGATCTATGACCATGTGATTGGTGGTGATGCAGGGCATGAGCTGCAAGGTATCGCCATTGGCGCGGCGTTGTTGTTTGTAATGATGGGTTGGTTAAGGACATTGCGTAGCCGAGTATTTGCTTCAGTGTCCAACCGAGTGAGTCGTGAGATATCCCAATCCCTCGTGCAGCGTCTGCTAAGAAATAGCTATGCTCAAAATCAGCAAACAGCATCTTCTAGTCAGCAAAACCAAGTGATGTTGTCGGAGCGTATTTCAGGTGTGCTATCAGGACCATTAGGAAATGCGTTGTTTGATCTGCCATTCATTCTAATCTTTGTACTCGCAATTGGTGTGTTAGGCGGGTGGTTAGTGCTGGTTCCGATCGTCTCTTTGGTTCTGTATTACCTATTAGCTAAACGTGCGATACGTTCGAGTAGTAAGTGCTCAATGCAATCGACGGTAGCAGGTACGAATCGTCAAAACATGACCAATGAACTGTCATCCAAACTTGCCTTTATTCGCAGTGCTGGGTTTTCAGAGCACTGGATCCAACGTTTTCAAAAGGCCAATCTGCTTGCCTCTACAGTGACGTTCAATCAAGCAGTTCTGCAAAGTCGTTACACCTCTATTTATTACTTTATCGGAGTGGGCTCAACATTGGCTGTCATGGGCTTAGGTATTGGACTTATTTTCGAACAAGTGATGACACCCGGTGGTTTGATTGCTTCAATGATGTTGATATCTAAAGTGACGGGTCCCGCTCAGGTGTTGGCAAACAGTGCGATGCGTTTTAACAGCTTTAATCAATCCAAATTGCAAGTGAACCGTATCTTGTCTCAGCCGTCCGAGCGTGAATTCAGTTACCAGCATCACCCGTTACCTGTGGTAGCGCCTAACTTGAAATTAGACCAAGTGACACTGCGTTATCCTAAACAGAGTCGCCCCGCTTTGAATGGTGTGAGCTTTGATATTGAAGCGGGTGAAATTGTTGCGATTACTGGCCCTTCAGGAAGCGGTAAATCAACCTTGATCGAAGTATTGTCTGGTTTACAACCTATCCAAAATGGCATGGTCGAGCTTGAAGGCGTTAACCTCGTTCAATACGACCCGCAGCTCTATCGCCACTGGTGTTTCATTCGAGCAGCTTATCCTGATTTGCTTACGCTGAGTATTCGAGAGTGGCTAAACGACGGTCATAAAGTCGAAGATCAGAAAATGATCTCTGCGATTGAAATGGTCGGCGGAAAGCGTTGGTTCGAGACATTATCAGGCGGGCTCGATACTTCCATCAGCAGTATTCAGCCGGACAGTCTTTTTGACATGTTGTCTGGCAGCGTCGCGCAGATCCTCATTGACGCGAAAGCGCTGGTTTATGACTACCCAATGTTCTTAATGGATAATCCTGTGCCTGATGCTCACCCAAATGCTAAACGTATATTTGGTGAGTTTGTGCAGTCGAAAAAAGGAAAAGCAACGGTGATCTACACGTCCCACGACCCGGATTTAATCAAGCTTGCCGATAAAGTGGTGGTATTAAATGAAGGTACAGTGGTTTATGCCGGTCCATTAGAGCCGGAGCAGTCTTCAGAACCTCAAGCTTCCCAAGGAAAAGAGGCGTCTGCTCAACAAAATGCAGCCCAACAAGAACAATCAGAGTCTAAGCAAGGAGTCGCTAATGACTAAACAATCTATCGAGAAGGGCAAGCGCTACGGTGAACTTGTTGAATCACAAAATACGGCTCGTACATTGGCATTGGCGACATGGTCGGTTGCCTTATGTGTTATTGCTTTTGCCACTTGGTCTGTAGTCACTCAAGTTGATGAAATTGCAAAAGCCAAAGGCGCTGTGATTCCTGAAGGCGAAAAACAGGTACTACAAAGCGCGATTGGCGGTAAATTAAAGCAAATTCTCGTTAAAGAAGGTCAGTTGGTTGAGAAAGGTCAGCCACTTGTTGAGTTTGATGCCACTTTCCAACGTACCGCTCTTGAAGAATTGAAGTCTCAACAAGTGACGCTTCTAGCCAGTGTGGAACGTATGAATGCGTTGCTTGAGCAACGCGAGCCTAACCTTGCTGAGTTCGAGGTCGATTATCCTGAGATTGTTAGCCAACAAAAAGCTCAACTGAACGCGCAGAAAGCCCTCTACTTCCAAAAACGTGTGGTGCTTGAGAAAGAGAGCGAGCAAATTGCAGAGCAACTTCGGAGTGTAGAAAAGGCCTTGCCGAGTTATGAGAAAGAGCTAAATGCGACTAAGCAAGAGTTGAATATACTAGAAAAGGGTTATAAATCGGGCAACATTTCACGCTTACGTGTGCTTGAAATGCGCCAAAAGCTGGCCAGCATAGAGCAGAAAATCGAAGAAGCTCGTGGTAAGAAAGCTGTGTTAATCAAGCAAGCAGACAGTACAGAGCAAAAAATTGAACAGCTTTTAGCAGAGGCGAAGGCGAAAGTCAGCGACGATCGTTCTAAAGCAGTATCTGACTTATCAGCATTGAATGCCAGAGTTCGTTCAAGCCAGGCTAAATTGACGAACACTATGTTGGTGTCACCGCTACAAGGCTTGGTGCAAAGCCTGCCAAGCACCCAAAACGGTGGTGTTATTCAGCCAGGTGGCACTGTGGTTGAAATCGTTCCTGTTGGTGGGAAAGCTGACTTTAAAGCTCGTTTATCGCCAAGAGATATTGGTTTTGTGAGTGTAGGGCAGCCGACTCGAATCAAGATTGACGCGTTTGATTACAGTCGCTTTGGGGCGCTGAAAGGTGAGGTGGAAAGTATTTCACCAACCACCAGTCAAAGCGAGCGAGGCGAGATTTACTATGAGGTTGTGGTATCGGTTGAAACGCCGTACTTCCGTGATAATCCTGAGAGCTTTTCAATTCTGCCGGGTATGACGGGGGAGGTAGATATCACGACGGGCGAGAAGTCGGTGTTCCAATATCTTTGGAAGCCAATTTATACCAATATCAGTGTTGCATTTGGTGAAAGGTAACTCAAAGAATCACAATCGTCTCTTTGTTCAGAATGATACAAGAAACAACTATTAAAAAGGGAGCACATAGCGTGCTCCCTTTTGTTTTACTTCACTAATGACCAACTACCAACCATTAGTTATTTGGATCTATGTCTGGTAGTCCATCTACGTCGTTGTGATGATGGTGTTCATCATCTTGGTTATGGTTATTGGTTGTATCATGGTGTTCAAGTGCATCCGACATATCTAAATGCGCTTGATCGTAATCTACCGTATGTTGTTGGTCGACTTGTGCAAGCACGATGTCCATATCCGCTGGCTGATCGTGAACCGTTGTCGATGTCGCATCGGGGCTGATGCCTAGGGCATCCAGATAAGCGGCTGCACCATGATGACTGGTTTTCTGATCTGGTTCTTGATGGGTCTGCTGGGTTAAATCTAGATAAATGTCATCGCTTTGCGTGACCATAACATCCGACTGGGAAGTCATATCTGGTTCATCATGTTGAACTGGAGTTGGCGGCGGTGGAGCAGGGTGTGATGTATGGACGACAGGAGTGATCGTCATATCAACCACCTCGGTTCCAATTGTCAGCTTACCACTACCTCCTGGACCATGACTGAGTATCTGGATATTCACGTGGGCGACTACTTCATCTTGATTTGTCCCTTGCAGTGCCACTTCAAATTTATCTTCATGTTGACCGATACCTGAAGTGCTGCCATGTGGTCCGGTGTGAACTTGAGCTTGCTCTTGGTAATGCAATTGGCCTGTTTGAGGATCAATGGTTAAAGTTCCATATTGTCCTTGATGGCTTGTTACATACTGTCCATTCGGTAAATGGATTCGCCAACCGCTTTGTGCTGTTGGTACCGGAGTTAAAGATGGTAACAGTGGTGGTACCCCAAGTGTGCCAGACACTTGGTGGCTTCCTGATGGCGGTCTGACAATGATCGGTTCAGGAATAGCGCTTGCAGCAAAACCTTGGCTACCTGCGGTATTACCGTGTTCGTCAGTCATTGTTGCTTGTACATTAGAACCCGGGTGAACTTCAATTTGTATTCCGTGCTGTAGAGTATGAGCATCTAATACATGATCCTGACCGTTAACGACAAGATGCTCACCGATTTTGGCATCACCAGGAGGCGTAACGGTTGCTGTGATCGTGTTTGCCTGTCCTCGGGCGATTTCAGCTTTGCTGTATAAGTTGTCTGCCCCTGCGTTTTCAAAGGTAATCGTAGGAACGCTAACCTGTGTATCGACTTGGTAAGTAACATCTGCAGTGGCATGAGCGCTATTACCTGCGGTATCTGTTACCGCTACTGATGCCTCTATTTTTTGGTCAGCATCAGCAATGAGTTCACTGCCAGGGACGGCAATTGAATAGTGTCCTTTTGCATCGACCACGCCAGTATGCTGTGTCCCATTTACATCTAAAGTCACAATGTCGCCTGCATTATAATCGCCAGAAACGGATCCGGTGATGTCAATGGAGCTGTTGGATTCTTGAGCATTAACCACATTATCGGCAGTAATTGGGTCTGTTTGAATACCGACGTGTACTTGTGTATCTATGTGGACGGAAAGAAGCGAAGAGGTAGCCGGTAGCACTGACGAAGGGGCCAGTGTTTTGGCGGATAGATTATGATCGCCCTCCGATAAGCCGCTTACTGCAACACTATATTGGCCAGAAGCATCTGACACCGCGTGTCCAACCGGTGTTGAACCATCGTAAATCGTCACTTGTGAATACGGAATATCAGTATGTCCGGTAATCGTTGGGGTCGTGTCATTGGTCAGGTTGTCGGTGTTTGATGAACCAGAATCGCTTGTTGATGCAAGATCCAGAGTCACCGTATTCGTTGGCGCGACGTTAGTGCCTGAAGACAAGGTTGGTTGCGTCGCGGTTACCGTAGGTTGTTGAGGTACCGTCGTTGATATGACTAGACCACCCGTTGGTGACATGGTGACATGTCCCGAGGCATCAAAGGTGATGAATTTCGAATCTTCAGTATGGCCGTCGCTGACTTTTACTTCAAACACGTCCACACCATGATAGGAGTTGGTGGCAGAGTTATAACTCATTCCTGTGATAGACGTATTTGGTGTGTAGATGTAGTC
Organism: Vibrio sp. 10N.286.51.C3; assembly: GCF_003050065.1. Lineage (NCBI taxonomy): Bacteria > Pseudomonadati > Pseudomonadota > Gammaproteobacteria > Vibrionales > Vibrionaceae > Vibrio > Vibrio sp. 10N.286.51.C3. Next base: position 55,361 of record NZ_PIGC01000008.1, read on the forward strand.
ACCAGTATTTGGATCGACGGACAGTGAACCGAATTGCCCCGCAGAACTCACGACAGAGAAGGTATGAGAGTCAGTAACATCCACATCAGTCTCTGTTAATGTACCTGTAGTCGATGATGCTTGGTTGACACCGAGAACCGGTGCATCGTTGGTTCCGGTTATCGTAACAGTCACCTCATGGGTAGCAGTACCATCTAAGGAAGTCACGATATGCCTTTCAACTAACTGTTCGCCACTTCCGAGCTGCTGAACGACTGAAGCATCCTTATCAATACTATACTTCCAATCGTGACCTGACACGGTAAAAATGCCACCATGGACTGTTGTCACCGTTTCAGCCTTGAGTTCCTCTTCAGAATGGATTGTCCCCTTATTATCAGCATCGCGAACTGTAACAAGGCCATAGGTTTCTAAATTATTATGATTGATGTCAATCGAGTTGTCTTCAGTTACAGCTGTGTGACTCATATTCCCGACTGCAGTTACGATTACATCCGTTATTGTGGCTTTGTCATTACTCCCATTAATCTGTATCTGAACCTGCTGAGGTGCACTGTCAATACCATGTACGGTAAAAATTTCAGTGATATGGTCTTGAGCTCCGAGCCTATTGAAAAAACCAATTTTGGAAGGTGCAGGCTCATAAAACCAACTTCCATCTTTATGGATTATTAAATGGCCATAAGCTCCTGTCAGAGTACTTTGTAGAAATTGATTGGCTTCGCCTCTATCAACATCATTACTTGTTAACTGTCCCTGAACTCTTTGAGGAAAATAAGTAGCATCATCATTATGAGGAATAATATGGTCTTCCGTTGAGACAACATAAGTGTCACCGCTAATTATCGCCGCATCATTTACCGCTGTTAACATAATAGAAGCTGAAGTAGACACCGAGCCACTGTGTCTATCAGTAACATCATAAGTGAAGTGCACTTGTCCGTTATAATTAGGGTCGGGGTTAAAGGTAAAACTGCCATCTGAATTTGATACCAAGCTACCGTGGTCTGCAGTCAAGTTTTCAACGTGTAACCAACCTCTATCGTTAGTATCAACATCTGTCGCATTAGCGATTAATTCAGCTTGTGTAATATGTATTGAAGTATCTTCCTTACCTGAAGGTAAAGAGACCTCACCACTAACGGTTGGTGCATCATTATTGCCATGTACAACAACCGATACGCTTTTCGATACATGGCTACCATCAGTAGATACTGCCTCAACTGTAAAGTGTTCCCAATACTCGTCACCGTCTCCTAATTTTGTAGCTTTACTTTGGTCAACGTCATAATGCCATTGTCCATCTGCACTTAGGTGGAACGTACCATACTGGCCATTAAGGCCTGCTGTTGGTGTTTGTGTCCAACTCACCGTATCGTGAAGGTCGACATCGTGGGCTATTACGTTGCCGGAAACTGAAGCACCTGTTTGGGCATTTTCTACGACATGGCCAAGTTCTGACTTGGAATCGATTATGATCCCATCCTCTGTGCCGTTTACCTTAACCGTAATAGGAAACTCAGTACCGTCGGTTGCTATTAGCTTTATAGATTCGGTTAATGATTCACCATGCTTTAATTCTTGAACGTGAACATTATAATTGTCGCCAATATAACTCCAAGAATGCTCACCTTTGTGAGATCCACTTGCGATAGTATGGAACTGGAATTTGCCATAGGGAGTCGTAACATCTAGGTCACTGCCTATATTCCATGTGTATTGTTTGCCTGCAAATTCGACAGTGACTTGAGTATTAGGGCTGTCTACATCAGTAACTTGTAGCGCTTGCCAATCTACAGCATCCATAATATGGGAATTCGTATAAACAAGAGTGGCTACATCTTCAGTTGCAACACCATGATCAATGCCAGAAATAATGGTTTTGTCATCGACTGCCGCAAGTGTCGTACTCGCTCCGGTATGCGTAACACCGCCGTGCGCATCTTTTACATCATAAGTGAAGTGAACCTGACCGTTATAATCCTTGGCAGGTGTGAAGGTGTACGTGCCGTCAGGGTTAAGATGAACGGAACCGTGATCAACATTCAAGTTAGCCACCGTCAATAAACCCACATCATTGTTGTCGATATCTATTGCATTGGCGAGCAGTTGCGAAGCGGTCAAGGTCATGCGTGTATCTTCAACGCCAGCAGGAAGCAGTGTTGCTTGTGTTACGACTGGGGCATCGTTTGTACCATGGATAGTGACTTCAATCGTGTGTTGGGTGCCATCACTTGAATGAATAAGCACCCGATCAACTAAACTCTCGCCATCGCCTAATACTTGGATATTGGGCTTAGTTGTATCAATGACATATTCCCAACTGCCATTTTTATCGATGCTTAACTTACCCCCCAGCTGGCTTTGATAAGGGGCCCATTCAGGGTGAGATGCTACTTTGATAAAGCTTTTAAAGTCAAAATGATCTTCACCTGTGTCTGGATCACTAATACTTAGCTGCCCTGTGGTATGAATCATATTTGGCAGCCAACTTACAGGTGTATATGGGTCGATATCTTCGGTCACACTACCGGTGTCGGTACCTGTTATTACAGCTACATCATCCACAGCATTTACCGTGAGTATCATTCCCGATAGTGCGGCTTTTCCCGTACCAGTATCTATCGCTTGTGCATTATGATTATCCATAATTGCATAGGTAAAGGTGACCTGCCCATTGAAGTCTTTTTCTGGCGTGTATATAACACTCTTACCATCAGGTGACAAAACAGCAGTTCCATGATCGACATGCAATTGCTCAAGATGCAATGTATCACCATGGTCAATATCTTTCGCTGACATAAAACGATCCACGGAGATGGTTATGGCTTTATCTTCATCTGTTGTGATAGGAGATGGTCCGCCACTTAGATTACCGTAGCCAGAAAAGAGCAGTTCTGGGTTGTCATTTGTTCCATGAAGGGTAATCGTAATGAGCTGTTTGGTTCCATCTACTGTTGAAACTTCATAGACAATATCCTTTGTCTCTCCTTCTGCCATATGTTGGACTAAATAATTATTTACACCATAATGCCAAGCGCCGCTGGGAGAGAGAATAAGCCCATCGTGATTTGTATTGTAGGGGTCATCAATCTTTGTTACAGAGGTAAAGTGAGCCTCTCCACCATCTGGGTCCACCACAGTTAAATGGCCCTGAACAGTCAGTTGAGCTAGGTGTGGGGTAAGATGGTCTTCAGTAATATCTCCAACATGTTGTCCACCAATTAACGCTTTATCTGCTACACCTTGCAGATTCATATTTGCACCAGTAGCAGTTACCCCACCATGTGCATCTTTCACATCATAAGTGAAGTGAACCTGACCGTTATAATCCTTGGCAGGTGTGAAGGTGTAAGTATCGTCATGATTGTCGCGGATAGAACCATGGTTAGAATGAAGGTTAGCGATAGAAAGTATGCCAGCATCGTTGTTATCTACATCTATGGTATTCGAAAGAAGTTCTTTCGTTGTGAGTGTTTGCGAAGTGTCTTCTTTGCCAGAGTTGAGTTGTACTTCTGAAGAGCAGTAAGGTCTATCATTGTCTCCATGAATAGTAATTACGATGTCGTGAGTTGTGCCATCTTTAGATTGTATAGTGATGGTGTCGGTTAAAGTTTGCCCTTCACCAAGTTGATCTATAGTGGTGCCAATCGTTGTTTTTTTATTACCAACCCAATCACTACCTCCCACTGTTACATCGTAATGCCAAGTTCCATCACTGTTTAATAATAAGTGGCCATATTGGCCATGGTAGGAGTTATTCCAAGCGCCGCCTTTAGGGTCAAATTGGGCTTCACCACTATCAGGATCAACTATATCCAACTTGCCATCAGCAGTTATTGCATCTTGCCCTAGTTTCGCCATGCCAGGATGAGCATAGTCTGGTGACCTATCGCCATAACTGCCATGTCCTTCATCGACATCACCTGTGCTAACACCGCTGATCGTCGCAGAGTTATTGGCACCTGTTATTGTGATCGAAAGGTTTTGGGTGTTGCTAGCGTGGTGTTCATCGGTCAAGGTTACAGGAATTGTGAGTGTTTTTGTTGTTCCCGATGCTAACGACAGGTAGCTGGCATGATTGGGGTCAAAACTGTAGCTACCATCAGGGTTAAGAACTAAGCCATCAACCTGCGGTGCACTGTAAATCAATGTCGCACCTGTATCAATGTCGTGCCCAACCATTTGTCCATTTAAGAGGCTACCTCCTTCAACAACGGAGTGAGATTGAGCATTAATGACGGGGGCATCATTAGTGCCGTTAATCGTCACTTTGATCGTTGACGTTGTGCCATCAATAGACGATACAGTGAAGGTCTCTTCGACTTTATCGCCGACGTTCAATTGATTAAACGCGTTGTTGGCAGTGAACGTCCAATGACCATTGGCATCAATAGTCAGGTCGCCTTTGGTGCCTGAAATAGAATCCGGCGTGAACGCATTATCTGGATTATCCACGTCGGTGCTGGTTAGGGTGCCTGATGTGGTTACCGCTTTGTCGGTTTCATCGATGGCAACGGTCGCACTGCTGACAGTAGCGGCGTCGTTAGTGCCGTTAATCGTCACTTTGACCGTTGACGTTGTGCCATCAATAGACGATACAGTGAAGGTCTCTTCGACCTTATCGCCGACGTTCAATTGATTAAACGCGCTGTTGGCGGTGAACACCCAATGCCCATTAGCATCAATAGTTAGGTCGCCATTAGCTCCAACAATGGAGTCTGGCGTAAATGTGTTATCTGGATTATCAACATCGGTACTGGTTAACGTGCCTGAGGTGGTTACCGCTTTGTCAGTCTCATCCACACTGACTGTTGCGGTACTGACTGTCGCTACATCGTTAGTGCCATTAATCGTCACTTTGATGGTCGAGGATGTGCCATCAACAGACGATACAGTAAAGGTTTCTTCGACTTTGTCGCCAACGTTTAGTTGATTAAACGCGCTGTTGGCAGTGAATACCCAGTGGCCTGTGGCATCAATGGTGAGGTCGCCATTGGTGCCTGCAATGGAATCCGGAGTAAACGTGTTGTCTGGGTTGTCTACATCGGTACTGGTCAATGTTCCTGAAGTAGTTACCGCTTTGTCGGTTTCATTGATAGCAACGGTCGCACTGCTGACAGTAGCTTTGTCATTAGTGCCATTTACTGTGATAGTCACTTGATGCGGCGTGCCATCAGCAGAATGAACGGTGATGGTGTCGGTAGCGGTTGCTCCGTTGCCCAAAGCTTGAACGTTAGGATTTGTATTATCAAGATCGTACGTCCAAGAACCAGTATCAGTCAGATGAAGCGTACCAAACGAGCCTACGATATCGGTGTTGGAGAAGTGTGCCTCGCCAGTATCCACATCCGTTACCGCAAGTGTGCCCGAGGTCTGAAGTTGGGACTCTTCGGTTACCAAGCCGGTACTGGTTCCGCTTATCACGGCTTTATCATTGGTGCCGTTAACGGTAATAGTGATTTGATGGGGAGTGCCGTCAGCGGAGTGGATGGTTATGATGTCTGTTGTCGCAGACCCTTTACCAAGAGCCTGAACTTGTGGATTTTTATTATCTAGATCGTAGGTCCAATCGCCATTGTCTTTAAGGTGTAAAGTACCCAGTGTCCCCTTGAGGTCGGAATTAGAAAAATGTGCCTCTTTTGAGTCGATATCGGTGATGTTGAGTTGGCCCGAAACCGTTAGGTCTTTATCTTCAGTAACTTGGCTCGAGCCATTACTTCTCCCGATAGCGAAAAACGAACTTGGTGAATTTGCTGTACTACTCGTGATTACCGCATGGTCGTTGGTGCCATTAATCGTAACCGTAACTTGATGTGCTGTGCCATCGGCAGAGTGAACAGTGACGATGTCTGTCGCAGTTGAACCTTGGCCAAGCCCTTGAACTACAGGGTTATTGTTATCTAAATCATATGTCCATGCACCGTCTTTTGTGATGCTTAGCGTACCGAAATTACTAGTCACTTGTGAGGCTTGAAAGTGGTCTTCTCCAAGATCAGAGTCCGTTACTGAAAGCTGCCCTTGAACTTGTGTCGTTAAATCTTCAGTTACTGTGCCAGCATCTACACCTGTGATAACGGCGTTGTCGTCGTTGCCGCCAATTGTCATATCGATTGTTTGCGGTGTGCCGTCTTTGGTGTGAATAGTGAAGCTTTCGTGCAATGAAGTGGCTGCGGTTAACGCTTGAACATTCGAAAGAGAGTTATCAACTTGATACTGCCAGTGTCCATCAGCATCGATAGTTAATGAACCATATTTACCTGAGATAACTTCTGGCGTAACCGAACTTTCACTTTGGTCAGGGTCAACGACGTCAATTTTACCGTTCGCATGCAGTAAACCTTGTGAATCTATATTGTGGTCTTCGGTAACGACGCCGGTTAAGTCTCCAGAAATACTTGGCGTGTCTTGCTTACCTATTACCGGTATCTGGACAATGATGCTCGATCCATTAGATAGATGTAACGCAAAATGGTCAGTACCTGGTTGGTGCTGATTTAACAGGATGTATTGAGGAGAATTTGGATTCAATACAAATGTGTATTGACCATTTGCATCAACATGAAGCTCTCCGTACGTTCCTTTTATGACTTCTGGCATGAAGGTGACGGGTAAAGCGGGCATCGTAGGCGCATTCGAATGAGTCGGCTGACCGTTACTTCCTGAGGAGATAGTCGGCATCGATACCGAAGGAATGTAATGGACTTGCGGGTGAGAAAGCGTCGATAAATGATGAGAAGGAACCAAGTGAGAGCTCGAACCATTGGGGGCATGACTTGCACTTAAGGTGGCGTTTACGTCGCTGTCACTCGTCTGAGCTTCTTGGAGAGCAACCGATGATGAGTCCGCCTTGGTATGATCATCGGTGACATCTTTTTCGGTCACGTTATTTGCGATTACTTGATCTGCAGCACCGCTGGAATTGTCTATAGTCTCGGCAGCTGCGTGTTTAGCCAATGATGGCAAAATCATCATGAGTGATTGAAAAAGTGGGATATTAACTTTTAGGTGTGAATGCAGTCTGAGCTTCTTTTTTTTTGTTGGTTTCTGTTGTTCTAGCTCGTTACTTTTCTTATTTTTGGTTTCTGTATTTTTCTTGTTTGCTTCGACGTTTTTTTTGTTAGCCATCTTTATCATCCGTGAATCGTGGTTGCACTATCTTAAGTAAAATACACAGATCGAGGTTTCGCTAGCTAATTGGATAATTTTTAAAGAAAATTTCCTCAAATCAAACAATTCTCTCAATTTAATGCAAAAAGGTAATAGAACCTTTTCTGGTCTATCATACAAATGTACAAAGAATTATATTGACCTTACCCTAAGGGGAACCTTTATAGTTGCTCCATAAATTTAAAGGTTAGCTATGACAAACACACTCCGAACAACTTGGATTACTGTTTTCAGCATCATCGCGATGTTGGTGTCGAGCTATGCTTCAAGTTCATCGGCTCTGATGGCCGACGTAATGATGGCTCAGATGGGCTCACCTCAGTCAGATTGCCATCATAGTGAATCATCGAATGCGGTATCAGATCTGTCTAACATGACAACGGGTTGCGACATTAGCGTAGCAACTGGTGATGCAGGTGGTGAGCATGCTGCACATGCCACTATGCCTCATCATTCCAGTCAGCAGGGTCATACTGAAATGACCGTTTCCGATGATGAAGTAACAACTGCACATTCTTCTTCAATTAGCTCTCACGATGACAATATGATGGGTACGCACTGCCTAGGCGGTTCGGATTCTATTCATAACTGTTGTATCTCTGTTTGTTCTACTGCTTCCTATCCAATTCAGGCTGTTCAAGCCGTTAATCAATTTTCCTTTTCATTTGCTCTTTTTCAATCTGTCACGATTGGCCAGAAAGTCGCACGCGCTCAATCTTTGCTACGCCCACCTTCCGCATAAATCTATATCTAAAAATCTAGCGATATCAGAGCAATAAATCTGATACGCCAATCTTTTATATGCGTTATTTAACGCAAGATATGGACATTCATTGTGAATATAAAACCAATAACCTCTGTGTTTGGAATAAACGCAAATGTCGCGGTCGCTGTTGCCTTTGTTTCGAGTGCTGCTTTTCTTTCAGGTAGTGCTTTGGCTGCTGCCCCTGCTTCAACACAAGCAAATCAACAAAGCTCAACACAGCAACTCAATACGTTGATTGAGATAGCATTGAGCCAAGACAGCAACCGCAAACAGTACTTTGCTCAGTCGCAAGCGATGCGTGAAACCGGTATTGCGAGCGCAACCTTAATGGATCCGAAATTGAAAGTCGGATTTGGCGGACTGCCAGTCGATAGCTTCCAGTTTGATGAAGACCCGATGACCAATATTTCGGTCGGTCTAATGCAGCAATTTGAGCGTGGCAATACACTCGATCTTCAGCAGAAAAAAGCTGGTCAGCAAGCGGATGGGTTAGCTCTTCAAGTGCAGGCTCGCGAGCTTACCGTTGCTAACAGCATGACGCAGCTATGGCTTGAATTGGGTTATCAGCAAGTTGCAGAAGGCGTGATGCGTGAAAATCGACGCTTGTTAGTTGAGCTAGAAAACTATGTGCAGACCAATTACTCGATTGGTAAAAGTGAAGCGCAAGATCTGCTTAATGCTCAGCTTCAAGTGAGCAAGCTTGATGAGAAACTACAGGCAAACCAGCAGGTTCAGCGCCGTTTAATCTCTCAGCTTTCTGAATGGTTGGGTTCTGATTGGCTAGGCTCTCAGGTTCTTGATTCTCAGGGAACACTGAGTGCAACTAACCAAATCGATTGGTCGTTGTTGGAAAGCAAATTAGCGACCAATATCGATTCAACTAAGCACTACCAGCTACTGACTGACCATCCTTTGGTTAAGATCTCCGATGTCAGTATTTCCTCCAATCAAACTCAGGTTGAGTTAGCCGAGCAAGCTTATACCCCGCAGTTTGGGGTGGAAGTCATGTATGCCCACCGACAAGCGAACAACATGGCTGGCGAACCTGCTTCTGATCTTGTGAGCGCTTATCTAACAGTCGATATCCCTCTGTTTACAGGGAACCGACAAGACAAGAATTTGTCTGCGGCTCAGTACCAAGTTGGCGCAGCTAAATCTCAAAAAGACACCTTACTTTCCCAAATGAACGCGCAAGTGAACGCATTGCTGGTGGACAGATCAAACCTGATCCAGCGATTAGAACGCTATCAAACGTCCTTGCTTCCTCAAACCGCAGCACGAATCAGCGCGGTTGAAAGGGGCTATCAAAACAACACCGCGCAATTTAACGATGTTATTGCAGCAACGGCAGACGAGCTTGCTCTGAAACTAGAGCAACAGCGTTTGATCACCGACCTCAACATCGTTAACAGCAAGCTAGCCGCGTTAGTCAGTGGTTTTGAATACCAAGTAAACCAACCACAACTCAACTCAAGCGCAACTAAACACACAGCCAATCAATAAGGGAATAGACAATGAGTTCAGTAAAAGTAGCAACAATCGCTTTATTGGTCGGTGGTGCATTGGGTTTTGGTGTGAACCATTTTCTAATTAATCCAGCACACGACATGTCAGCAATGGCAACTAGCACAGAAACCAGTGACGAACCTTTGTATTGGGTTGCGCCAATGGACCCAAACTATCAGCGTGATAAACCGGGTCAGTCACCTATGGGGATGGATTTAATCCCTGTTTATGCCGATGACTTAAGTGGTGGTTCAGACAAAGCAGGAACTGTGTTTATCGATCCGTCGGTAGAAAACAATCTTGGTGTCAAAACAGCGAAAGTTAACTTCGAACCGCTGTCTCCTCGGATTGAAACCGTGGGTTATGTGGCGTTTGATGAAAGTACATTGTGGCAAACCAACGTAAGAGCAGCTGGCTGGGTTGAGAAGCTTTATATCAATGCTGTCGGTGAGAAGGTAAATAAGGGCGATGTGCTGTTCACACTTTATTCTCCAGAGTTGGTTAAGGCACAAGAAGAGTTACTTAGTGCGTACAAAACGGGTCGCAAAGGATTGATAAAAGGTTCCACCGAGCGCTTGATCACCTTGGGTGTCGATAAAGCTCAGATTCGTTCGATCACTCGCCGAGGTAAATCCTCACAAACCATAGAAATCAAAGCACCTGCTAATGGCGTAATTGCGAGTCTCAATATTCGTGAGGGCGGCTACCTTTCACCAGCGCAAGCGGTAATTAGTGCGGGTCCTCTAGGCGAAGTATGGGTTGATGCCGAAGTGTTTGAACGCCAAGCACACTGGATCTCGTCGGGCAGTAATGCAGAGATGACACTGGATGCGATTCCCGGTAAGGAGTGGCAGGGCAATGTTGATTATGTTTATCCAATCCTAGATCCGAAAACTCGAACTTTACGCGTTCGTTTGAAGTTCTCGAATCCTAATGGCGAACTCAAACCGAACATGTTCGCCAATATTGCGTTGAAGCCAATCAGTGATGATGCCGTACTTACCATACCAAGATCATCGGTTATCCATTCAGGTGGAATGACTCGAGTGGTGTTGTCCGAAGGTGAGGGAAAATACCGTTCAGCACGCATTGAAGTAGGGCGTGAAGCTGGCGAGAAGATCGAGGTGTTGCAAGGGCTTGAACAAGGTGAACATATTGTCACCTCTGCGCACTTCATGTTGGATTCTGAATCTAGCCAATCCGCTGATTTGTCGCGAATCAATGGCGTTGAAGAGCAAGCCGAAACAGTTTGGGCAAACGGTGAAATTTCCGATGTTATGCAAGGCAGTCGTATGGTGACAATTAACCATCAGCCTGTTCCAGAGTGGGATTGGCCGGGCATGGTGATGAACTTCACCTTTGCGGAAGGTTTAGACATGAGTGACGTGCAACGTGGTAAGGCAATTGATTTTGAGATGAGAAAGTCAGAGTCAGGGCAGTACGAGGTTGTTGATTACAAGGTCAGCGAACATCAAATGGCGGGCGAAGTGTGGGTGAAGGGAGACATCACAATGCTGATGGCAGACTTCGGAATGATCACGGTAAATCACAAGCCAGTGCCTGAATGGGATTGGAAAGCGGGCGAAATGAACTTCCAAGTCAGTGATGACCTCGATTTATCCGAGTTTGCCGAGGGTCAAAGTGTTCGGTTTCTAATTGTGAAGCAAGGTTCGGATTATGTGCTCAAGTCTCTCGAACCGACGAATAGCACGGGTGAGGGCGAACTATGATCAATGCAATCATTCGTTGGTCCATCAGTAACCGCTTTTTGGTGCTGGTTGCCACTGTAGCCATCGTATTTGGGGGCTTATACAGCGTTAAAAACACACCGGTAGATGCGATTCCTGATTTGTCAGATGTTCAGGTGATCATTAAAACAAGCTATCCGGGGCAAGCACCTCAAGTAGTTGAAGATCAGGTGACCTATCCGCTCACAACGGCGATGTTAGCCGTTCCGGGTGCAGAGACGGTTCGTGGCTATTCGTTCTTTGGCGATTCGTATGTCTATATCATCTTCAATGACGATACCGATATGTATTGGGCGCGTTCACGTGTGTTGGAATACTTAAGCCAAGTAGCCCCTAACTTACCATCAAGTGCTAAGCCAACATTAGGGCCAGATGCAACTGGTGTGGGCTGGGTTTACAGCTATGTGTTGCAAGATAAAACCGGTCAGCATGACTTAGCGGATCTTCGTAGCCTGCAAGATTGGTTCTTGAAGTATGAGCTGCAAACCGTTGAGGGCGTATCTGAAGTGGCGACTGTTGGCGGCATGGTGAAGCAGTATCAGGTTCAGATAGATCCTGCCAAGTTACGTGCTTACGACCTAACGCTTCAGCAAGTCAACAAGGCAATCCAGGATGGTAATCAAGAAACCGGTGCGTCTGTGGTCGAAATTGCCGAAGCCGAACATATGGTTCGTACGACCGGCTACCTCACAAGCATAGAAGATATCCAATCTCTGCCATTAAAAGTAACCGACAAAGGCACGCCGCTGCTACTGGGCGACATTGCTGACATTAATCTTGGCCCGCAAATGCGACGTGGTATCTCTGAACTTAATGGTGAGGGCGAAGCGGTTGGCGGCGTTATCGTGATGCGCTTTGGTGAAAATGCCAGTGAAGTGATCGACTCGGTGAAATCCAAACTCGCTGAGCTGCAAGCCGGCTTACCTGATGGTGTCGAGATTGTCGCGACTTATGACCGCTCTACTTTGATTGATTCTGCGGTTGAAAACCTTTGGAAGAAGCTAGCTGAAGAGTTCATCGTGGTCGCCGTGGTGTGTGCGCTGTTCTTGTTCCATATCCGCTCGTCGTTGGTTATCGCACTAAGTCTACCTGTCGGAATCTTGGGTGCATTCATCGTCATGCATTGGCAGGGCATCAACGCCAACATCATGTCTCTTGGCGGAATAGCGATTGCGATTGGCGCCATGGTGGATGGTGCCATCGTGATGATCGAGAACGTTCATAAACACATTGAACGGACTCCGCTCACTGACAAAAACCGTTGGCAGGTGATTGGTAAGGCAGCAGAAGAAGTTGGCGCACCGCTGTTCTTCTCTCTGATTATCATTACCTTGAGCTTTGTGCCTGTGTTCGCGCTAGAAGGGCAAGAAGGCAAGATGTTCTCGCCACTTGCGTTTACCAAGACGTATGCGATGGCCGCAGCCGCTGGTTTGGCTATCACGCTGGTGCCTGTGTTAATGGGTTATTTCATTCGCGGTAACGTGCTACCTGAACATAAAAACCCAGTAAACCGTAGCCTAGTGGCGATGTACAAGCCGCTTCTAAACCTCAGCCTAAAGTATCCAAAGGTGATGATTGTTATCGCACTTGGCTTAATGGCGTCTGCTTATTACCCAACCAGTAAGCTTGGTAGTGAATTCATTCCTCCTTTGGACGAAGGGGATTTGATGTACATGCCAACCACGTATCCGGGTATCTCAATAGGTAAGGCTCGTGAGTTGTTGCAACAAACCAACAAGCTCATCAAAACCATTCCAGAAGTCGAAACCACGTGGGGCAAAATTGGTCGAGCAGAGACAGCAACCGATCCTGCACCGTTAACCATGATTGAAACCGTGATTCAGCTTAAACCACGCGATGAATGGCGTGACGGTGTCACTACGGAGTCGCTGCGTAAAGAGTTTGATGATCTGATTCAGTTCCCAGGTTTGACCAATGCGTGGGTTATGCCAATCAAAACCCGTATCGACATGTTGGCGACAGGAATCAAAACCCCAATTGGTATCAAGATTGCGGGGCCTGATCTTAACGTTATCGAGAAAATTGGCTCTCAGCTTGAACCTATCTTAAATGGTGTCAGTGGTACGGCTTCTGTGTATGCCGAACGTGTGGCTGGTGGTCGTTATGTGACGATAGACATCAAACGACGCTCTGCTGCGCGATATGGCTTGAGCATTAAAGAAGTGCAACAGGTTATCTCGACTGCGATCGGAGGAATGAACGTGGGTGAAACCGTAGAAGGGCTAGAACGTTACCCAATCAACGTTCGTTACCCACAAAGCTATCGTGATTCTGTCGTTAAGTTGCAGAACCTGCCGTTAGTGACACCAAACGGTGCGCGTATCGCCCTCTCGGATGTCGCGGATATTCGTTACGAAGACGGGCCTCCAATGATTAAGACGGAGAACGCTCGTCCTAATGGTTGGGTGTTCGTTGACATCGAAGGTCGCGACCTTGGTTCTTATGTGGCAGAAGCGCAAAAGGTCGTTGCTGACCAAGTTGTATTACCGGCGGGTTACTCGCTCGCTTGGTCTGGTCAATACGAATACATGGAGCGAGCAAAAGACCGTTTGAGTGTCGTTGTGCCTATCACCATCGCCATCATCATGCTGTTGCTTTACCTGAGCTTCCGACGGGTCGGTGAAGTGATGATGATCATGGCAACGCTTCCTTTGGCTATGGTGGGTGGTTTGTGGTTGATGCATTACCTCAATTACAACTTCTCTATCGCGGTCGGCGTTGGCTTTATTGCCCTTGCCGGGGTTGCGGTTGAAATCGGAGTGATCATGTTGGTTTATCTCAATCAAGCGTGGCACTACAAAAAGCTCGATGCAGAGGAGAACCAACAAACACTTCAACAAGCTGACCTAACGGATGCCATTCGTGAAGGGGCAGGGCTTCGTGTTCGTCCAGTAATGATGACGGTTCTTACGGTGATCATTGGCCTAATTCCAATCATGTATGGCGAAGGAACAGGCTCTGAAGTGATGCAACGAATTGCCGCGCCGATGATAGGTGGAATGGCGTCGGCACTGTTGCTTACCCTACTGGTTTTGCCTGCAATCTTTAAGCTCTGGAAACAGCGTGAGATTACGCATAGCCAAAATGAGACAAACAAATAACGTATTGATTATTAGCCCTTACTTACCAAAAACAGAGTGGGTAAGGGCGTACCACATGAACATGTGAAACTAACAAATAAATAACTGAATTAATCTAAGGAACGATCATGAAAAAGACACTTATTGCGATTGCATTGACGTTAACTACTGCAACGGCTTTTGCTGAAATGGACCACTCAAATATGGATCACTCGATGATGAAGAGTGGAGAGATGGATCATTCCCAAATGGACCACAGCATGATGCAGGGCGGAAAGATGGACCACTCAAGTATGATGAATATGGAAGGCATGTCTGAAGTGGGTATGCCTGCGACAGGCGCAAAGCCGGATAAAGTGGTTCATGTGCTGCTTAGTGATGATATGAAAATCACATTTAAGAACAAGGTCGATATTGAGCCAAATGACGTAGTGCAGTTCGTTGTTATGAACACAGGCAAGATAGATCACGAATTCTCGATTGGTTCTGCATCAGAGCAATTAGAGCACCGTGAAATGATGAAAAATATGGGTAACCACGCTCATGACTCAGGCAGTACAGTGACGGTAAAGCCCGGTAAAGCGAAGCAATTGCTATGGCATTTTCATGGCGACAACAACGTAGAGTTTGCGTGCAATATCCCAGGTCATGCTGAAGCGGGTATGCTGAAAAAAATTGAGTTGTAGTATCGATTAATAAAGCGCACCAGACTTATATTGATTAGTTTGGTGCGTTTTCTTGTTTTTCTCGTATTAGACGATTAAGTTTAATAGGTAAATAGAAAAAATTTTTAGTTAGAACAAGTAAGTAGGAGTTTAAGGATGAACAAAACAGTACTCGTCGTTGCCGTATCAAGTGCTTTACTATCATGGTCTAATTACAGCATTGCTGCTAAACCTGAGTGGGCTGGTAAAGGTAAGCCCAATTTAGAAGAAGTCAAAACGTTCGCTGAGGCAAAAAAAGTTGAAGGCGAAATTAACGATCGTGAGAAGCAGCTTGATTCAATGATCGAAGAGAAAAAGAAGAAAGCCAAAAAAAGTAAGAATAAAAAAGATAAGCAGAAGCTAGATAAAGAGCTCGACGATTTGGAAGACGAGAAAGAAGCCCTCGAAGAGAGTAAAGAGAAGCTCAAGGATAAGAAAGAAAAGCTTAAAGATGATATGGATAATGACGAAGAAAAGTCGGGATTAGAAAAGCAGAAAGAAAAGAAAGCGGAACAAGAGCGTAAAGAAGAAGGAAAAGGGTCAGAAAAAGGCCAACAGCAGCGTGAAGAAAACAGCAAAAAGTGGTGGAACTTTTGGGAGTAATGCGAGGGCCTTACATCACCTATTCATTTCAACCAATCAGAACAGCTTTGTGTGACCGCTAAGTCATTGATTAAATGCTGTGTTCAGTTAAAGATAAGCCTCAACCTGCCCAGGAATACATGAACTAACTTGGATTGGCTGAGGCTTATCTGTAGCTAGAATCACTGTAGCAAGATAGAAGTTTCAAGCAAATGGTGTGCTTCACCGCTTAGGTGCGGCAGCTCTGCCATGATCTTTCTAAACTTGTCGTCGATTGATTCTGCTTCATTCAGTGATCGAAAAGCCATTACAGCTTGTTCAGGTTCGCTGTTCACATAACCTTTCAACGTATCTAGCTGAATTTTATTGGCATTCTCAACTTTTGCTAGCGCGACATTGATTGCTTCGATGCTAATCGTTAACTCATTGCTTTTAAACATTTTTTATTATTTATGGGTTGTTGCTAATGCGCGCACATTAACACAATGATTTTGGCAGATATTGACCAAGATTATTAAATTGGAACAATTTTGAAAATCATTGAAAGTTGCTCTGCAATGTGTGATTTGGACAAGTGTAAAAATGTGAAACGATTTAAGGCGTTAATAGCTATGAATAGTCGATAGGGGCATAACCAATGTAAGTCAACGCAATATAGGTTTAATAGATATAGGTTTAAACGATATCGATGAAGATGGCTTAATGTACAGAGGGATTTTCTTGGGGAGCGGGTTGCTGAAAGAGATACACATAATAAAACTGGAGGAAGAGTTGGAGCGTGCAGCGGGAATCGAACCCGCATCATCAGCTTGGAAGGCTGAGGTAATAGCCATTATACGATGCACGCACATCGTGAAGACTGAACTAATATGCCATAATTAAAGCAAAAGAAAAGCATTAACTCATGCTTGGCGAGCTATTTGCATGACTTTTGTGCTCTTTGTTTGATATCTACACAGTGGGCAAGGGCATCTTTAACAAAAGCTATAAAACGAAACACTATCGCCAATAGAAATACACCAGCTCAATAAGGTTTAACTTATTGTAACCCTAATAAAAAATAGCCATTTTTGCTGCCAAAGTATCCTTCTAACGAATATATAAAGATTTATCATTAGCTCGCGCGGCTTATGCTTTAAATGGTGCGCTATGTTTAAAAAAAGGGGGACAGTTTTATAACCTCAATCCACTTAAAGGGGATTTATAGTGTCCATTGCAATCAAAACCAAGATTATTGCTTGAAATACCGCTTCAGTGAATGCAAAAAGGCTCACCATTTAGAGAGCCCTTTTTCGTGGTACTACATATAGTAGCTATAAGTAAGCTTTAACTCTGTACCTTGACGGTTATGACCAAAGCTTTGCTCTGTGTCATCAAAGTACTCTGTGTAAGTTAACTTACCCCAGTGACGACGGTTACTGTTTAATGGCATTTGCAATACAGTATCCATTTGTAATTGGTTTACTGTGCCAACCGTACCGCCAAGATCTAAGCTGCTAAATTGTGGGTTGAGTTGAATGTGAGTGCCATTTTCATGCAGATAGATAGAGTTTAAGAAATTAAACTGTACCCCATATGTCATTTTATCCACTAGACCAATATTGCTGTAATCTTTGTTATTTTGACCTACCGCAGCGGCGATGATTGGGAATGATAACCAGTTTTTAAACGGTGTGTTCATGCGGATCAAGCCGCCTACGGCAAACAAACGATCAGAAGTTGCATTGGTAAAGCTAGATTCAATGTAGTCAAACGACA
This sequence comes from Vibrio sp. 10N.286.51.C3, assembly GCF_003050065.1. Taxonomy (NCBI): domain Bacteria; kingdom Pseudomonadati; phylum Pseudomonadota; class Gammaproteobacteria; order Vibrionales; family Vibrionaceae; genus Vibrio; species Vibrio sp. 10N.286.51.C3. The sequence goes on from NZ_PIGC01000008.1 coordinate 72,696, forward strand.
TACCTAGCATAGGCGCATTGGCCCAATCAGTTCGCGTTACTTCGAAGTAACGAGCTCGAACCTGAGATAGGTTAAAATCCTCGCTTCCTACTTTACCATTGTCTTGCCCTGTCACAGTCAACGAGCCTAGGAATAGGTTTTCATTGTCTTTTGCGCCAGAAATCTGACCTTGCAGTTGAAGAAAGTCATTATCAGCTTCACCAAAACTTTGTTTACCATAAGTTGCACTTACAACTGAAGATACTTTTGTGTGATCGCCTGGATCGGGTGCATTTTCTTCAGTCGCATCTTGTGCGTTGGCAAAAGCAGATAATGGAAGCAATAAAGTGAGTAGTGGTAATTTCTTCGTTATTGGCATAGTAAAACCTGTTAGTTATTCAATTTAAGAATTTCACTATCACCTTAAGTAAATGTTTCGCCCACGAATAACCAAATAAAAAAAGATAAAATGATAAAAAGTAAGTATGTTAATTAACTTGTTGTTTCATAATGGATAATTACCCTGGTCTTACTTGGTGGGGTTCACATATCCGCTATCCTTTTCTTACTCTACCAAGAGAATAATTTATAATTTATTTATTAAATGGTTAATCAAACCAATAGTTAGTTTGTTGTAGATCAAAATAATTTATCATTACTTAACAGTACTATCTCCTGTAATTTCTGTGACCTAGAGGCCTCGGTATGACACAACCCTTTCTTGAACCGCCCATTTATCAAGTGGCAGGACTGCAATACTCTCCCACCTCCGGAGCCATCAAGAATGAAGAAGGTAAAGTGATTCGTCTACGGGCGCGTGAGGCCAATTTATTTACGGCATTAATTGACTCTTTCCCCGATATTTTGTCGCGTCAATCGATTGAAGAGCAACTTTGGAAAGGTTCTTATGCGACTAATGCAACCATTAACCAAACCATTAAAGCGCTACGTTTTTCCCTCGATGATGATCAACGCTCTTTAATTCGTACCATTCCCAAACAAGGTTATGTTCTTTCCAGTAAGCCATATATCCTTGAGTCTCACACTGCTCATCATATGGCGGGGGCGAAAGAGCCGGCTCCTGGTATTGTGCCTGACAGTACCGCTAACTCTTCAGAGTCAGTAACCTTGACTGACACACCTCAGAACAGCAAAGCATTAGGTTGGAGAACTTTTTTCTCAGGCAACGAGTTAATCGGTATCGGCGTAATAAGCCTATTACTATTCACACTCGGATACCTCGGCATATTCAGCCCGTCATTCGAGCGCATTAGCTATAAGGCTGGCGAACATTGGTTGTTATTTGATGCTACAAGCGAAGAAATCAATTCACTGAACCTCAGTGATGACACCCCATCCATTATTATGAAAAACGACAGTAATTATCGAATTTGTCATGTTGAAGAGGGGATAACGGTATGCAAAAATCAATAATCAAACGCGCTATTGCTGTGATGCTACCGGTTGTTGCTCTAACTATTGGCCATTATCTTCATGATCCAATCAAAGCACATAACCAACAGTTTGAAGGGGTATGGACGGGCCAATCTGTCATTCAATTTGATCAGCACACGATTGATAGCTACGCAACCATGGTGGTTGATAAGGACAACATCCGTTTATCTATCAATAACAAAAGTGGCAACAGTAATTATGCTTTCGATGCCAAACTTGAACTGCACTATACCGACAAACAATATAATCGATTGCAATTAGTCGATAGAGAAGTCACTGGCTTGGAGCGATTTGAGCAAGAAACAGGTATTCGAGTTCCGGTTTCTGGCACCCTAATCGAGCTCAATGGCTGGCGACTAGAAGAGGATGAGATCTTTTTCAATTTCAATTCGCTTGGTGAAGATAGCATTTCATATGTGGTAAAAAGAAAGCGCTAACACACCACCCCAAGCAATGCTAAGTTTATGATATATAGAGTTTTATATATTTTTTCATCGCCATATTATTTTTTTTATTTCAAGAATACTTTTTTTTGTTGGATGAGTCGGTTCTTCGCACGGTTTAATGGTTGTGTTCAAAACTATTTGAAAAAACAACCTCCGAGCAACGGCTCTACAACAAATGAAGGTATCCCCAATGACGGTATCAGTTTCAACTAATCCAGCAGAAGAAAAAGTTGGCATGGCCAAGTGGTTCCCGCTTCTGGTTCTTCTTGCAGCTCAATTCTCAACCATGGCAGACAACACAGGTCTTTCTATTTCAACAGAAGCACTGATCGCTCTTCACGGTGCGACCATGCCTCAGATTCAAATGGCTAATGCTATGTATCCTCTAATTGCGGGTGCTGGTATGATTGCTGGTGGCCTTATTGGCCTAATCATTGGTTGGAAACGACAAATGATCATCGGTGCAGGTATCTTATCGCTTGCCTCATTTGCAGCTGCATTTGCTCCAAACATGGAAGTTTTGAACTATGGTGCTCGCGTTGGTTCTGGTCTAGGTGCATGTCTACTTATTCCTGCAGTTCTAGCTAATGTCGCTGGTATCTATAAGGGTAAAGATCAAGCGATTGCCTTCTCTGCTATCGCTGCTCTAGTTGGCTTGGCAAGTGCTTTAACTCCGCTTATCTTTGGCTTCATCCTTGATGTCGCTAGCTTTGGCGTTGCCTTCGCTGGTCTTGGTGTCTACTGTGCATTAGTTATGTTCGGTAGCATGAAGTTACCTGAGCTTCCAAAAGCCACGTTCAAAGGTAAGTTTGATATCGTTGGTGTATTACTTGCGGGTACTGGTCTACTGTGTTTTGTTACTGGTCTGCTAAAAATTGCTGAATGGGGTCTCGTTGCACCACTGACTGATTTCACTGTTGCTGGTATATCTCCGGCTCTACCTATGTGTCTTGTGGGTGGCATACTGCTAAAAGTATTGATGGTATGGGAACGTCGTTTTGAAGCTGCTGGTAACACGCCACTTCTCCCTCGCTCATATGTTGAAAACCCACAAGTGGTTGTTGGTCTAGTACTTTGTGCCACTATCTTCTTGCTCTTTGGTGCTACGGGCTTCATTAATGTCTCGTACATGCAGTTAGTTGCTGGCATGAGTGCATTCGCATCAGGCATGGCATTGTGTGCATTTGCTTTAGGTATGATGATCGGTTCTCTTGGTGCACCCGCCAAATTGGGCAACTTATCTTGTCAACGTATCTGTCAATTAGGCTTCATCATTGCAGCTTTAGGTACTGCATTAATGTTCTTAGGCTTTACTAAAGACGGCATTACATTCTGGCAATACATCTCACTACTCGTATTTGGTATTGGCGCAGGTTTACTAGCTTCTCAGGCTTCTATTGTTGTGACTTCAGCGCTTAGTGAGCAAGAAGCAATGCAATCAGGTGGTATCCAAGCAACCTCTCGTAACATTGGCCAGGCGTTCGGTGTAGCGATTCTTGGTACGGTAATGCTGTTCTCCCTAACAGGTGAAATCAAGAAGGGCGTTATGGACCACGACGCTATTTCAGCAGAAACCAAGCAGATGATTGTTAACACACCGTCATTACCATTCGTGTCAAATGATATGGCACTTGAGCTTATGGTAAGCGCAGAAGTTCCGGCACAAGAGCAACACACTGTTGTCGCTGTAATGGCAGATTCTCGTCTAACATCGGTTCAATATGCACTTTATACTCTCATTGCCTTAATGATGGGCGGTTTAGCTCTTTGTTCTAAATTACCAACTCGTTCGTTAATGGCTAACTCAGACTAAATTTAAAAGCCCCAACTCAGGTTGGGGCTTTTTCGTAGACACTTAAATGTCGGTATATCGGCATCGGTAAAGTGAACTTACTGATGTTTACTCTTTAATCAACTATGGAGCCAACACCCTCTTTACGTTTATGCACCAAATACTGATTTTCAGCACAGGTGCAATCAATCAGTAGTTCACCAAGCAAAAAGAACAATAATTATGACAAATTCTATTACTGCCTCTCAAAAGCGTCTCCTATTCATTCTTTGTATTGCTCAATTTTCTATCTCGGCTGATATAGCCAACTTATCTATCGCAACAGCTACGTTAGTCACCCACTTTCAAACAGACATTAGTGCAATTAAAACCTTGGGCACAATTCAGCCTCTAGTTGGCGCAGCGTTAATGTTACCCGCAGGCCTTATTGGGCTATTTATCGGTTGGCGTATCATGCTCATCACCGGGGCTTTTATTGGTTTAGCCGCTTCTATTTTATTTATTCTTGCTCCTAATGTAGCCTTTGTCACCTACTTGGCTCGGCCACTGACAGGCATATCATCAGCACTGCTTTTACCTGCTATTCTAGCTCTAGTCTCTGCCCGATTTCCTGGTAAATCTCGTGCACTAGCGTTTGGCGTGTTAGCGGCTTCCGGTGGACTATCTGCCGCCGTCGTGCCGATGAGCAGTGGTTTGCTAATGGACCATTTTGCTTGGTATCTACCCCTGACATTTATCAGTGCCTTTTACCTCATTACCAGTTGGTTTGCTATTAAAGGAATCCCGCCAGTGGAGAATCCGCGCCCGAGCTCATTTGATTTTATTGGGGCGCTGCTAAGCTCATCGGGCATCGTTTTGGTGGTGCTGGCACTGATCAAAGCACCCAGTTGGGGCCTATTAAGCGCCAACAGCAACGCTGATATTCCTACTTGGTTTACCGGCCTTACGTCATTAAGCCCTTCCTTGGCCGTTATAGCATTAGGGCTAGTGTCACTATTTGCCTTTTATTTTCAACAGCGACAACGAGAAGCCCAGCAAAAAACAGCTTTATTACCGATTAGCTGGCTGAAAAATCGCCAGTGTCGAGCTGGTTTTCTGCTTCTTACCTTCATGTATATGATTTTAGGTGGTGTGAGTTTTATCATCATAACCTATCTCCAAGTTGCCATTTCATTAAGCTCTTCGCACTCAGGTTTTATTATTCTTCTGTTCTCCATTTGCATGATCGCGTTTTCAGTTATTACACCTTTGGTGTTTAAATCACTAAAGGCAAAGACCTTATGTTTAACGGCATTTATCGGTCTGGCTAGCTCTGCAGTTATTTTATTTTTTTCTAGTCAATCTCATCATATTTTGTCGCCTTTTTATCTAGGTATGCTGCTCACGGGTTCTTCAATGGGGATACTTGCATCACAATGTCCGGCCATCATCACCAATGCGCTTGGTGAAACCGATGCCGCTCAGTCGAGTGGTTTACAAGCCACCATCCGAAATATGGGTTTAGTGCTCGGGATTTGCTTGATTGGCGGGACACAGCAATGGGCACTAGAGCATACGGTCAGGCAGCACAGTGAACAATCGAAACAGATCTTTCCGGACCACTTTATCAGCCAGATCGAGCAAAGTCCGACCCTACCTTATTTAGACGATATTAGAATTGCCAATCTCTCTGATACTTATGGTATGGATCATCAGCAGCATGCGACCTTATTAACTCTTAATGCCCATTCTCGGCTAACCAGTTTTCAAAACGCTTTGATGATGGTGATTTTTCTTTCAGCATTAGGAGTGCTAACCAGTTATCGCTTATCTGTACCCGCTACACAGCAAGGCAAATTAAAGGGGGAGAGTGGCTAATAAACACATATTAATAGTCGTAACTTTAGAACTAACAATACGCGAGCTTATATTGTAACCATTTGAATTTATTGAAATAGAGTGGTGATATAAATTAAAAAAAAACCTAAAAAGTAGGAAAAACCCATTTCTATTTTCTCCGCATTTTTTATTGATTGGCTTGTTTATACAATTGCCATATCCAATTAGGGCAGCGGAATATCAGACCTGTTGCCAACCCTATAATTTGATAATTGATTGAGAGATGCATTATGAAAATGGTTAAAGAAATGGCGGCATGCAGTGTTATTGGTACTGTGGTGATGGTAGGTTATGGAGTAGCTTGGGACTGGGTCACCGTAGAGAGTATTGGCATGGGCGCTATTTCTGCCCTTATCATGGCGGTGATTGTGAAGCTATCAGTGGCGTTTGAAAAAATGACTTCAGAATTTTGTTTAAAACAACGCTCATTAGCTAAGCCAAAGCGTGTGTTCACTTCGTGGTTGATTCTTGTTGGTTCAAAAGTCGCAGCAATGGGTGCTATTGTGATTATGTTTGGTGAGCAAGTGCAGTTTAGCGGACCGGCCAGTGGTGTTGTGGCATTCTACCTTACCATCATGTCAATTCTTCTCATTGAAGCAGTTATCGGTAAGGCATTCAATAAACGCAATGCTGAAGCGGTAATAAGCTAACGAGCCTATTATCTGAATTGCTTGACTAATACCAATCGTAGTAAATAACTGGTCACCCTCGCTTGTTAAAAACCTCGATAACTTCGTTAGAATTTTTGATTGTAGAATAACTACTTATCGAAAAAATCTGTCTTGTTCTCAAGCTTTTTTTGTACGCCATTTTTGAACACTTACTTACTGTGATTGGTATAAATATCATCGTAGAGGACATGGCGCTAACATTTTGCGCTGTGTTTCTCGTTTTCTCCCGCCTTGTTCTCTAGCCTTTTCCCACGCTATTTCTGAGCACTTACTGTAAGTGGCATCACTCGTGATGTCGTCGTAGAAAGTTTTTTTTTGCTTGCTGTCCAATAGGGCCTTTGCTGCAATCATAATGTACTAATGAGTAAGACCATGAAGAACGTTTCTAACGCAAAAATAGTGTAGGGCGCTTGCCTAAGTGTATCGATTTACTGAATATAAAAAGATTTTATATCGGCATATTGAACTGGCATTGGCCTGTTTTGCTTGTTCCTAATGTTTTAGTTGTTCATCCACTTTTTCTAATGCAGTCGGTAAAACTCAAACATGAGAAAAGCCAAATATCTCAGATGCTGCAATGGGTTTATTTGTAAGAAGGCAATGGGCAACAGACATGACGCTGGTCAGGTTTAGCTTGATCGCTATTATCATAGTAAAAAAGCCTAGCTCAAGAGCTAGGCTGATGTTTTTAATACAAAATTGGTGTATTGCCACAGGTATACCCTTTTATTGATGTTGAATGAAAAATCACTCAGAACATCAATTAGGCAATGGAAAGCTCTTCTTGTTTAACCGCTGCTTTACCAAGGTGAACGGTTACATTGCCGCCTAGCATGGTAGCGTGGACATGAATATCTTTAACTTCTTGTTTATCTACGCTTAGTACGTCTTTATCCAAGATAGCCAAGTCGGCCAATTTACCGACTTCGATAGATCCTTTCATGTTCTCATGACCCATTAAGTACGCGGCACCTAATGTCACTGCGTGAAGTGCTTCCTCTGCGTTCAAACATTCATCTTCGCCGTACACGTTGTCCGAGAATATACACTGGCGGTTCATGGCTCCCCACATCATAAACAATGGATTAACTTGCGTCACACCGTCATCACAGTGAATAGAGAAAGGCACGCCTTTTTTCACTGAACTCTTAAATGGATTTAAGCGTTTTACTAGCTCAGGGCCCACTGTTTGTTCTGCGTGTACATCGCCCCATACCGGTATATGAGTACCAAATAGGTTATGGCAAATTCCGATTGCTTTCATACGATCCATTTGCGCATCTGTTACCATTTGATTGTGCTCTAAGCAATGGCGTGCATTTGGCATTGGCGTGTCTACTTGTAAGCGTTCAATGATGTTAATGAGCTTCTCGGTGGTGCCATTGCCGTTACAATGAAACGAGATGTTGTAACCGGATTGGTGGAAAGGTAAACATTCTGCAAAAATGGTTTCTTCATCTTTGATAAGTGAACAACTCGGTTTGCCGTTATAGTAAGGAGCATCATCAAGAAGATTGGCGGTGAAGCCTTGAATTGAACCATCAGTACTGACAAATTTCACGCTAGAAACACTAAGACGATCGTTATCCGATGCTTTCATATCTAGCACTTCACTGGTAGAGAAGTTACTCACCAATGGGTAAGCTGTTATGCGTAATTTAAACGCCGGATTTTGGCTTAGCGCTTGATAAAGCGGCCATGGGTTAGTTGGCAATCCCATACCACAATCGGAAACCGAGGTAACGCCTAACGAATGCGCGATATTGGCGTAATCTATTAGCGTTTTCCCTATCGCTGCAGGATCAGTACCGTAGTTAAAAGCACCTTGGTTTAAGGCACGATATAGATCAGGTAGCTCTGCAATGTAACCAGTTAAGCGGCCATTTTCACGCATGACAAATTCAGGGTTATCTTCGAGGCTGTAGCCAACTTGTTCAAGCGCCATTGAGTTAAAGCTCGCTAAGTGACAACTGGCATGCATAAAGAATACGGGTGAATCATCAATCACTGAATCGATAAAATCACGATTAACCACTGAGCCATCGGTCATCAAAAGTGGGTCTAAGCCCCATAGATTTAACCACTCGCCAGTTTTCCCTGCGGCATCATGTTTTGCTTTAAGTTCTTTAAGCAAAGCTTTTAAAGTGTCTTCAGTGCAACACCCTTTTAGTAACTTACCTTCAGCACCAAGGCGATCATATTGACCGCCATATTCGAACATACCGGTAAACAGCGCAGCCATCAGTGGGTGCATGTGTGCTTCAATAAACCCAGGAACAATGGTTTTACCTTTGAACTCTTCATTTAGTGTGTGAACGATAGACTCATTAGCAAGAAAGGTTTCGGCTTGATCTTGGGTGCCAACAAAAAGGATTTTTCCATCTTGTACGACGATGGCTGAAGCCTTAGGTTGTTCCTTATTGACAGTAACAAAGTTACCCGTATATAAAACAGCTTCTTTATTGGCTTCTAGACCCGGATTTAAAAATGGTTGAGTTGTCATTATGTGCTCCACATTACTTAGTGTAGGGGGTAATCAAAATCAATTACCCACTTACTTTGCACATCGGCCACTTTTGGGTCGAGACTTTATAAGTCAATTAAAATTATAAAAAGTAATATTGACGAATCGAGTAGTGATGAAGATAAAAGTTAACTTAAAACAATGAGTTAAACTTATCCTGACGGTTGTGTAAAATTAAAAAGCAGCACCACTAGTGGCACTGCTTATCTATTTTGAATTAATTTTCACAAATTAATACTGGACGAAAGCTAAGCTTCAGCTGTTTGCTTAGCTTCAACCTCTGATGTTTGGTGCACTTGAATATCTCCACCTAGCATAGTGGCGTGCACTTTAATCTCTTTGACTGCCATTTTATCAACGGTTAATGGGTTTTGATCAAGAATGGCTAGATCTGCCAACTTACCCACTTCGATAGAGCCAATCATATCTTCTTGCTCCATCAAATAAGCAGCACCCATCGTCACCGCGTGCAATGCTTGCTCTGCAGTTAGACGCTCTTCTTCTCCGTAGACGTTACCAGAGAAAACACATTGGCGGTTCATTGCCCCCCACATCATGAATAGTGGGTTTACTTGTGTTACCACATCATCACAGTGAATAGAGAAAGGAATACCTTTCTTCACCGATGTTTGGAATGGGTTCATTGTTTTAACGCGCTCTGGGCCAACAGTTTGTGTGGCATGAACATCGCCCCAAAATGGAATATGTGTGCCAAACAAGTTATGTAGCACGCCTAACTTCTTCATGCGATCCATCTGCGCTGGCGTTACCATTTGGTTGTGCTCTAGACAGTGACGAACGTTTGGTTGTGGGCACTCTGCTTGCATTTTTTCTATTAAGTCTAGTAACTTAGTTGTACAACCTTCACCATTACAGTGGAAAGAGATGCTGTAACCTAGTTTGTGAGCATAGAAGACGTCAGTCCACATTTTCTCATCGTCAAATTGGAAGTGACCATTTGCTTTGCCGTTATAGTACTTCTCGCCTTCTTCCAATACCGCTGTAAAGCCTTGAATAGAGCCATCAGTGTTTAGGTATTTTGTTTTTGTTGCAAATAGACGATCGTTACTTTGTGCTTTAAAGCCAGCTAGCTCTTCTTCACTAAAGTTTGGGACTAGTGGGTAAGCGGCTAGGCGCGAGCGGAATGCTGGCATTGTCGATAGCGCTTGGTATAGCGGGAATGGGTTATGAGGTAAGCCCATACCGCAATCAGACATCGTCGTTACGCCAAGACGGCTGGTGCTGTCTGCATATGAAATCATCGCTGCAACGGCATCTTCTGCTGTACCTAAGTTAAAACCACCCACTTTTACAGCACGTAAGATATCTGGCATTTCTGCGATTTCACCTGTTAGGCGACCATCCTTGCGAAATACAAATGCTTCATTATCTTCAAGGCTAAAGCCTGCTTTTTCAATTGCAGCACTGTTAAAAGCCGCTACGTGACAAGATGCGTGCATCACCATCAACGGCGAATCTGAGCAGATTGCATCTAAGAAGTCACGGTCAATAACCACCTCTTCGGTCATTAGAAGTGGGTCTAGCCCCCACATATCAAGCCACTCGCCTTGTTTGCCTGCTGCGTTATGAGCATCAACAAAGCTTTGCATCTTATTACTCAATTCTTGCTTGGTTAGGCTTGCACTTAATACTTCGCCGCCACCTGCACTGCGTTCAATTTGCCCCACATAACCAAAGCGTGCTGTAAATAATGCAGCTCCTAGCGGGTGCATATGCGCTTCGATAAAACCAGGAACAATGGTTTTACCATTGAATTCGTCATTCAGCGAGAAAGCAATCGATTCGTTAGCAAGGAAAGTTTCTGCTTGATCAACAGTACCAACAAAAAGAATTTTACCACTTTGTACCACGATTGCTGATGCACTTGGTTGTTGTTCATTGACGGTAATGAAATTGCCAGTATAAAGGACAGCTTCGTCGTTGTAGCTCAGACCCGGTTTAAGTTGTGATTGTGTTGTCATTATATGCTCCACATTGGTGTAGGGTTTAATCAAAGTTAACTGCCAGCTCACTTTGCCCCTATGCCCATTCGTGGTCGAGAATTAAGAAATGAAATAAAGATCGGGAAAATGAATAGAAATAATGAAAAATAGTGGCTATCAAAATAAATATAAAATAAAGCCCGCTAGCTACTATAATGATCATTTATATCAATAGGTTAAGTGGTGTTAAGAATTTGGCGCATCATCTGTATTTACTGTTGCTCTCGCAGAGCGGGGCGATTAAAGAGTTATTTTTTAGTATTAAGTTTATTCAACAAACGATTGGCTAGGGGGCTATTTCATCTTTGTGCGAGTAGCACTGCCTTGAAGTTATAAAAAAAACTCAATCGCAACTTATACTTCAAGAGATAAATGACATCATAAGTCTAAATTCAATTTGCTAGTGCTGCTAGGGCGGAGGTCCCTTAATGGCTGTTTATGGGTTGGGTCGTGTGACCATAATTATTAGCAAAGTCTGTTGAGGTTTCATCGAGTAGGGACGTGCTGATTTTTGGTGGTCGTGTGAGACTGGCGGATGCGTGGTGTTCTAAGTAACACCGGTTTTGGCGAATGTTACTGGTCTGTTCAAGTTAAAAGGCAGTTTATTGTTGCCAATCTGACCCAATTTATTTCGACAAAATATGAATATACAACGGATAAGTTCCGTATTGGCTTTTTTCAAGGTGCTATCTAAAGGGGGGCTATAAAATTATTTATTTGTAAGAGAGAGGAGTCAAGAGGACTTGGAGCGTGCAGCGGGAATCGAACCCGCATCATCAGCTTGGAAGGCTGAGGTAATAGCCATTATACGATGCACGCACATCGTCTTAACGAGTTTGATAATGCCACATCTAACTGAAAACGAAACCTTTTTCTTTCATTTTTATTCTAAGTGCTCGCATAACCACCACTCCGCTAGTTTTTCCATCAGGTTCGGCATTTTCATAGTGAATAAAATGTGACTAAAATCTCGTTAAAAGGAGGGCTAGAAATATTAGTAAATGTCATGCTTATTTCTACGATAAATCTACCTTAATTTATAAACCTGTTTTAGTGGTGCTCAGTTGTCATAAATCTCATGAAAATTAAGGTATTTGGAGTGTTAACATAAACTGATTTTCATGCGTGTTTTGGCGCCCGTTAATAACAATCTAAATGCATAAATTTAACTTATCAGCAGGTCAAAACATTCAGTAAACTAATCCCAAATGAGTAGAGATATAGGCACTTCTAAGCCTTTGCAGAAAAAAGTAACGAGTTCAGTTGATAATTTACGCAAAAGTCTCGTCATTCCGTCTATCGTTTGGTACATTTGCCGCACATTTTGTCTCCCCTAAAATACCCATGCCTTCTCAGTTCCGAATTAACAAAATTGTTGAAATTGGTGACACTCTTCACCGCAGTGGCTGTGCTCCTTACAAGCTAGAGAAATACACTCAATTCTATGCAAAAAAGCATGGTGTTGACGTGATGATCCAAGCAACGCCAACTGCGATTAACTATCAATTTCCAGACGATAACAACGCCGTTATTCTTAAGCGTCTAAAGCCTGCGTCAATTAACCTGAGTTTGTTGGCCAATACGATCATTCGTATTAACCAACCGAGCAGTGAGCCTGTACCAGAGCCTGTCGGTTACTCTAAATTTGTGACTGCACTAGCCAATATGGGGATTCCGCCTGCGTATTTGATGCTGGTGGGCAGTACGTTGGAAGCTGTGGGCTTTTCTGCGTTATTGGGTTTGATGGTTTGGGTCTGTCAGCAAGTTCTTCATTCACGTCGCGCTATCGCGGTTGAGTTCATCTCTGCATTGTTAACGGGTATCTTTGTGGCGTTTCTGGCAAGTACAGGGTTGCCGATTCCGGTGTGGGCGTTGTGTATCGCCTCGATCGTCTTATTTGTACCAGGGTTATCCATAGCCAACGCATTAGAGTGTTTGGCGTTTAACGATCTCGTCTCTGGTACTAGTTTACTAGGGCAGAGTGCGTTAACGCTGATCAAGCTGTTTGTTGGGATTATCATGGGTCTCAATATTGGTGAAGCAATATGGGGACAAGCGGTCTCCATCGACTATACCAATGCGGTACCGATGTGGATGCACATATCAGGCTTGGTGTTGATCTCAGTATCTATCGGTGTGATGTTCAATGCGCGCCCTAAAGACATCTTGCTTGGCTTGCCAGTTGCGGTTCTTGGCATGTGGGGGCCGTTCTACCTCGGTTTTGATAGTGGTTGGGTTGTGGGTACTTGGGTAACCACGGTTCTTATTACTCTGTACGGAACTTGGATTGCCAAGAAGATGGAGCTCACAGGCTCTATTTATATCGTGCAAGGGATCATCATTTTGGTTCCGGGTAGCCGAGTATTAGTGAGTGCCAGCCAGTCGGTGTTTGAACAATCTATTTTGCCTATTCCAAGTATTGGTTTGTCGGCGTTATTCATGTTTTCTGCAATTGTGGCAGGGCAAATCACCGCTTACTCGATTTATTCGCCAAAAGTCGAACGTTAATCGGTTCCACTTCCTAGGCCTTTAAACAAACACAGCTTAATGGCTGTGTTTGTTCGTTTTAGGTGCTGTTCTTTTCAACGTTAAGTTACGCTACCGAAAATTGGTTCGATTTGTGCTCGCTAAGCCTAACAAGAGTCATTAAAATGGGGACAAATTCTATTTAAATGAAGTATTAACGTATGTCTTTACCTCCTTGTCCGCAATGCCAATCTGAATATGTCTACCCAGACCAAAACAACCTGATCTGCCCTGAGTGTGCCTATGAATGGAATCCAGAAGAAGAGCGTTTAGAAAGAGAAGCCGCGCGTGTTAAGGACGTAAATGGCGTTGTATTGGAAAGTGGCGATAAAGTTACCTTCATTAAAGATCTAAAAATCAAAGGCAGTTCTTCTGTACTGAAAATCGGCACTAAAGCAGTGATTCGACGTATCAATGAAGGCAAAGATCACCAGTTAGATTGCAAGCTGGATGGTGGCGGTGAAATGCTTGTTACGGCGAAGTACGTTAAGAAGCAATAGCGGCCAATGGTATTGATCTATCATTGCCGTTCAATAATTCTGACTGGGACATTGTCGTAAATCTTCAATAGGTTTAAGTCGCTTCTTGGCATACTGGTTAGCCCATTAAACAATATTAATTGCCTGAGAATTAAGATGATTAGAGAGTACAACCCAAATGATATTGAAGCTGTTTTAGATATTTGGTTAACCGCCTCGATAAAGGCCCATGACTTTGTGGCTCCTGAGTTTTGGGAGTCGCAAGTGGCCAATATGCGTGACCTATATATTCCGGCATCAACAACTTACGTGTATCAAGTAGACGGTGAGGTTCGTGGCTTTTATTCGCTTTATGAAGGGATCTTAGCGGCGATCTTTGTCAGTACAGAACATCAAGGCAGTGGTATTGGTAAGCAACTTATCCAACACGCTAAGCTTGAATGTCTGAACTTGTCATTGAATGTGTATAAAGAGAACCAAGCGACGATTCAATTCTACTTGTCCCAAGGATTCTCTATTGTGAATGAACAAGTTGATGAACATACAGGGCATCAAGAATACACCATGCACTTAGCTTAGGCTTGATAGCTCAACCCGAAAGAGCAGTAACTAGGAATCGAAACTATATGGACATGGTCAAAGCTGATATTTCGTACTCAAGTGCCTTTCATCATTATGTGAATGCTTGCTCTGAGGATGGGTTAGTTATTTACACCGGTATTTCTGACAGTAGTGATGCGTATTTAAAAAGGCGAGTCGCTTATTCAAAAGGTGAGGAACTTCCAGAAGGTTGGACGCCTGCTTCTACGTATTTTTGTATCGACTCTGGTCAAATCCTTGGTGTGATAAGAGTTCGTCATGGTACCAGTGAATACATTCATAACGTTATCGGACACATAGGCTACGAGACTTTGCCACAAGCGAGAGGGCAAGGTATCGCAAGTCATATGTTGTCTTGGGTTCAACGTCACGTACTGACCGAAAACGCTATTATTACCTGCGAGTACGGCAATATTGCTTCGCAAAAAGTAATTGAGAAGTGTGGCGGGCAGTTCTTAAATACCTTTTACTCAGAGCAAGATAAACACGAAGTTCTACGCTTTCAACTAAACCCTAAATGAACACTGAAGCATGGCACCTTCCTCATTCTCACTTACTTGTCGTGAGCGAGCTTTTTGGAAATGAAGCCATTGTAGATTTTGATTCATTGATTATTGTTGGAGATATTTTGAAGTATTCGACAAGACCTGCTCAGTCATCAGATTATGAATTTCTGTTCGAGCTAAAAAAGGCGGCTGAATTTGAGCCAATCAAAGCTGTTTTTGGCTGGGATGAGCAAGTTCAACGAGGCATACACGCCGAAGAGTGGGCAGAAGAAAGGCCTGAAATCATTGAATATCAGGGCAAAGCGATTGGCAGTGTGTTGCTGAAAGACAAGGGTGACCACTTCTACTTTTGCCGATTCTTTTTGCTGCCTGAATATCATGGCAAAGGTATTGGCAGCCAAGTTTTAACGGATTGCTTAGCTCAAGCAGCCAAACTCAATAAGCCTGTAGAGTTGTGTTATTTACAAGGTAATCGAGTTGGGGAGTTGTATTTAAGGTTTGGCTTCGAAATCACCTCGCAAAACGATGAGTTTGTCTATATGTGGCGTGAATAGTTTGTAATAAATTGAGATTAACTCATTCCTTTAGCCTGTATCTCCATCAGATAGTTGCCTTCATCTGCCAACAGAGGACGTGTAAATATGAGAACTGTCAGCTGAATTATAAAATAATGCCAACTATATCAAGATTTTATCAATCTTTGTTTTCGGTCTGGATTTTTAATGATAGGGTCGCCGAATAATTATATTGATAAGAATAAAGGCTTTATATGAAACATTTTCTGCCAATGGCTTTGGTAGCTAGCTTAACGGGTTGTATGACGTTACCTCATAATGCGTCGAATACTCTATCTGCTCCTCATGGAGATGGAGCTATTGGTATTACTACGAAGATCATTAAGGTTGGTAGTGTTTATCCGTGTGATACTTTTTCGATTCTAATGTACGAAAAGATTGGTGATGAACTCGCTCAAGAACCGGAGACGTTGAGAATGACAGTCTACGAAGATCTAGAGTACGTATTGTTTGATAATATCAAGCCAGGTAGTTACGTTGTTAAAGAAGCACGCTGCAATGTTCCAAGAGGGATCGTTGTAGACGGATATAAACGTTACCACTCTATCGAAATGTCGAGTGAGTACATGGTTAAACCCAACACATTGACTTTAACTGATGACCTAATCTTTGCTGCTCAGGAAACTGAGAAGGACTTTTATTTCACAGTTGAATCAAGTGAAGAAGTTTCCATTTACCTTGAGGGTCTGCTTGCGGTATCAGATACTATCGGTGAAGGGTGGAATATAGAAACTCCTAAGAGTCAGCAGCTCTAATCGTTCGTTGGCTCTAAAGTATTAGCTGCCTTAAAACTGGTTAACTTAGCTGGAAATTGTAAATAAACTCAATGGAACACTGTATCATTGAGTTTATTAGTTTTAGCTTCTATTTAAGACTTAACCGCCAATAGTGCTCCGAACGTCACTAAGCCAAATCCACACGCTTGATTAAGCCTTTT
Source organism: Vibrio sp. 10N.286.51.C3 (assembly GCF_003050065.1). Classification (NCBI taxonomy): domain Bacteria; kingdom Pseudomonadati; phylum Pseudomonadota; class Gammaproteobacteria; order Vibrionales; family Vibrionaceae; genus Vibrio; species Vibrio sp. 10N.286.51.C3. The sequence continues at coordinate 89,067 of NZ_PIGC01000008.1, forward strand.
CTTTGCTCTCAATAGATGCTTTTGCAATGTATTCGAAGTAAACAGCATAGCGACAATTCCAAACCATAAGCCGTGAAGAACGATCATGTAAAGTCCATAGCCGAGTGCGACATGCTGGTTTTCTGCATCAGGTGAGATGATTTGGCTGAAGATGCTCAAGAAGAACAACATGGTTTTTGGGTTGAGCACGTTACATAAAAAGCCTTGGGTTAAATAGCGCCAAACATTGGTGCTTTGTTTTGCATCTTCCATCGGTGCAAGCTTGTTGTCCGCACTCAAGATACCTTTTAGCCCTAGATAAATAAGGTAGGCTGCACCTGCGTATCTGATCATGTCAAACAGCTGCTCATTCTGTGAGATTAAGTAACTGATCCCAAGCATTGAATAACTGATGTGAACACAAATCGCTAAACTCACACCTATTGCAGTCCAAATCCCTGCTTGTCTTCCTTGATTGACACTGTTTTTCAAAACTAAAACGAAATCAGCTCCTGGACTAATAACAATCAATAGTCCCAATACTGCTAGGCTTAACCACTCCATAATGACTCCAACTCTTTATATTTGATGAGCGAGCATTGTATGGTTTTTTATTGCTGCCTATAATCGAAATGAACTCCACCTATCTGTGAGAAAAAATCACGCATGAGACATTTGAAAGCATTTCATATTTTCCACATAGCAGCGCATTCGAGCAGTTACAGTGATGCGGCGGATAAACTCAATATCACACATGGCGCAGTGAGTAAGCAGATCAAGGTATTGGAAAATCACTTATCTCACGCCTTGTTCTATAAACAGGGCAGGAATGTGTGTCTCACCAAAGAGGGGGAATTACTCAAAGGTTACACAGAGCAAGCGTTCCAAGCCTTGGAAACTGGAGTCCACAAGCTTAATCAGCTGAATCATCACGCGTTGGAGGTTTCATGCGAACCCACATTGACCATGCGTTGGTTAATGCCTCGACTCGGTGATTTCTATAACGAATCCGGAATTGATGTCCGATTGTCTACCGCAGGTGGACCTGTGACATTAGGCGCAACTGGATTAGATATGGCCATTCGCCGAGACGACTTCAACGTAATCGAGCATTATAAACAGATTCCGTTAGTTGAAGAGTGGGTTGGCCCTGTGTTCTCGCCTGATTACTGGCAACAGGTCAAAGACAAGTTAGCCGATGTAAAATTACTGCACAGCAGCACGCGACCAAACGCTTGGAGCCACTGGGCATCCATCACCAAAGATAGTGAATTTGATAGCCGAATGGTGCCGCAAGCTATTTCAAACCAAACCTTTGCACACTTCTATTTTTGCTTTCAAGCGGCCGTTGATGGGTTAGGAGCGGCTCTTGGCTCTTATCCATTGGTGGTTGATGATTTGAATAGAGGCAACTTAATCGCACCGTTCGGCTTTGTGCCTTCCGGTCATCAGTACATATTGCTCACACAAGATGACAAGCAAGATGAACCAGAAAGCCCGTTTGTGGTTTGGCTAAAGAATGAGTTGTCACAGTGTGTTCCAACCTTATAGGAACGACAGTCTCCGACCTAGAAGTGTGCTTGTCTTATGTCAGACTTTAGTTCGTTATTGTGGGAATCACTCAATCGGCAAAGACAAGACACCACCATTGAGTTCTACTTGGTTTAGCCATTCTGTTGGAATCGCTCCGTCTTCTTCATAGAAGCAAGCCGCTAATACCGCGCCAATCACGATCGCACGACCGCAGCTATCACCGCCACATAAGATGTTATCTCGAATAGCTTGTTTAAAGCTCTGAGCACCCGCAATGATGCGAATTAGTAGTGGGAACGCGGCGCTCAATTCACAATGCAATCCAAATTTCTTTGCAGCCTCAGTGATTGAAAGTTCAGGTTCTGCTAATGCTTCATCGATTTGATCGTGTATAAACTTGCTGCAGGTTTGTCTTACCATTTCTACCGACTGAAGCGGAGAGTTACCCTGTATCGCGGCTTGAATTAATAGAGTGATTGCCTGCGCCCATTCCACGGCTTTGTCGTTGTTGTTGGTCACTCGTACCGCACTCTCTACCATCGCGGGTAAGGTGTGTGAGGTATAAGTACATGCCACTAATGGAATGATCTTTGAGACTGCGGGAAGTTGTGTATCGTCTGCGCCACACGCAGCAATAGAGGCGTCCTCTAGTTCTAATTGATGGATGTTCAACAAGCTCATACGCGTTGCTTTATCAATGTAGCCTTGCCAACTACCACCAAAATCAAACCAGAAACGGAAATGTTTGATGTAACTCGCTTCATCGTATTCTTTATTGTCGACTAAGCTGTCGACCATCGCCAAGAGCTGAGCACCGTATTGCGATTGTTCACCTGCGGTTTTACCTTGGTGCGCAAAGTAGCCCTTGTCTTGGTAATCGAACTGATTCGGTGAGCGAAACTCTGGTTCAAAACCCGCCACGTGTAAGATTCTCTCTTGGTCATACAGCCAGTGCAGCCCCATTGAAGCGGCGTCGCCAACCAAGGCGCCAACAACAGCGTAAAAAGCTCTTTCTTTATGATTGTCCATGTTGAGTGATGTCCTTGAGAAGAATCAACGCAGTTCGATACTTTAAGTATAGTGATTAGGCGAGTATTTTGCTGTGTTTCTAAGAAGAAATATGAAGAGATAAATCCTGATTAGTCAATAGCTTAAACCAATCAGGTGAAATTGATAAGGGCAATGAATAGTCGGGCGAGTCGATACTTTTGATTAATGGTGTTACTGATGGTTAAGGTAGGCGCTAGAACGCTGCTCAATCACTTTGAATAGACGCGAAAGTGCAAAGCACAAAGTAAAATATACGAAGCCAACAATCAGCCAGATCTCGAAGATCAAACCGGAAGAGTTGGCCATCTCAGTACCAACAAAAGTCATCTCTTGGATGGAAATTAGAGACACAATCGACGTGTCTTTAACCAAAGATATTGCTTGGCCAGCCAATGGTGGGGTGATGGCAGTCAATACTTGTGGGCCAACCACAAATCGATACTTAGACAATGCAGACAAGCCAAGTGAATCGGCGGCTTCCCATTGGCCTTTAGGAATACCTTCTAAACCCGCTCGAATCACTTCCGCAATATAAGCCGAAGAGAGCAAACCAATACAAATAACACCAGATGCTAAGTTTTCCCAAAGGTTAGCTGGGCCGAATAGGAAACCTTGAACAGCGTTAATCTCGCCATTATGTTCACGTAAGATACTTTCTAAACCAAGTAATGGAATCAGTTGGTTAGAAACGAAGAAATAGAAGATGAAGACAAACACCAGTGGCGGAATATTTCGAACCAACTGGATAAAAATCAGTGCAGGCGTTCTGAAGAAAGCGATTTTGGAGTGCCTTGCGACGCCAAGTAATGTGCCAAAAGAGAGTGCTAACACCATGCTCCAGACACTCAAGCGCAGTGTGGCGATCAAGCCTTGGAAAAAGTACGGGACGTTACCTTCGGATGGCGGAATAAAAATCAGGGTAAACGCATCTTCCCAGCGCCACTGGTAGTTAATACCAACAGCAGAGCGATAATAAAGCCAGCCTGCAAACACACAAATGACAGCGAGTAACACACCATCTAAAAGAGTAAGGCGTTGATACCAAGGCTTCATATGAACGTTGGGCTTAGGTGTTGTTAATGCGCTAGTACTACTCACGTCATTCCTGTTTAAACATTAATTATTATTGGGTTGTTGCTTGGATCTAAAACGAATCAAATAAAGCTACTTAAAAAGGCTACTTAAATCGTCGATGAGAAGGCAGTGCAAACAGTGCACTGCCTTGATTCAGATTCGACAGATTAGCTCATATTAAAAAGTGAGCTCAACTTCAGATTACTGACCTTGAGCAATTTGATCTTGCCAATCCAGAGTAGAGAACCAGTACTCGTAACGCTCTTTCAACCAACCGTCTTCAGTACGTGCTTTGATCCATTCGTTGAAGAATTCTGCCTTGTCAGTTTCACCTAGGCGAACTGCAAATGCTTCGTTACCTTTGGATAGACGCTCTTCAAATGGAATAAATAGCGTATCTGCGTTTTTAATCGCTTCGTGTTCTGGTTTCGGGCTAGACGCGATAACTGCGTGCGCGTTGCCGTTTAACACTTCTTGGAATGCTTGAGCATCGTCATCGAACTGTAGAACTTTCGCTTTAGGGAAGGTTTCACGAGCCACTTGAACGGTGAACGCACCACGACGAGCGGCAATTTTCACGCGGCGAGAATCAAAATCAGAGATTTGAGTAAAACCTTCCGCTAGCTCTTTATTAGCAGCCAGTTGAACACCAGAGTGCGAGTATGGTTCAGTGAACAGTACGCTTTTAGCTCGCGCTTCAGTAATAGACATACCGCCGATGATCACATCAAACTTCTTCGATAATAGAGAAGGGATAATGCCGTCCCATGCCGTAGGTACAAATTCGACTTTCCAACCTGAATCTTCGGCAAGGCGTTTCGCCACGTCGATTTCAAAGCCAACAAGATCGCCTTGTTTGTTACGCATTGCCCAAGGAACAAATGTCGACATACCAACGCGCAGTGAGCCACGTTCGTTGATTTTATCGAGGTTAGGCGTTTCAGAAGCAAGTGCAGGCAAACTTACGGCAAGCGCAAGTAGGGCTGTAATCGCGGTTTTAAATAGCTTCATGCTGATAAATCCTTATTGTGTTCGCCAGTTAGCTCCGAGCTTATGCTCAAGCCAAGCAGCAACGGAAGAAAGTGAAAGTGTAAGAGCAAGATAAATGATCGCCACAGAGAACCAAATCTCGAATGGCATCGCGGTTTCAGAAACGATGTTTCTGGCTTCGGTTGTCAGGTCGAAAATAGCCATGACACTCACAATCGAAGAGTTTTTAATAAGAGAGATCACTTCATTGGTCAAAGGTGGCAAGGTGCGTTGCACCACTTGAGGAAGAATCACATCCCAGTAAGTATAGGTCTTTGATAAGCCCAAGGATTGAGCTGCTTCAAATTGTCCTCTCGCAATACCATTTAAACCGGCACGAAATATCTCGGCGGTGTAAGCACCTTGGAAAAGTGCCAAGGCTAAAACGGCAGTGCTAAAGCGATCCAGCCCTAATACGGGGCCAAATACAAAATAGAGCAAATAAATTTGTACCAATAACGGCGTATTACGAATCAACTCAACATAGCTGGTGGCTAAGGTGCGTCCGACTACAGAGTTTGAGTTTCTCAATAGCGCTGTCGTTAAACCAATGATCAACGTAGCGACCAAAGAAATCAAAGAGATATTGATGGTAACCAGTAGCCCTTCAACCAGCTCTGCTGGCCACCATTCACCATCTTCATAGAAAGCAATATAGTCCGGCACGCGCTCCCACTGCCAGCTGTATCCCATGGTTTGTGCGCCAGAATCGAGGATCCAGACAACCGCAGCCACGAGCACAATAATTTGTACCAAAGCGGATAGGGCGGGTTTAATAATTCGAAGCAACATCAATAAGTCAGGATCTGATTTAGGAACGCTTGAGTACGTTCATGTTGCGGGTTTTCAAAGAGCGCTTGTGGCGTATTCGATTCCACAATTTGTCCTTCATCCATGAAGATAACACGGTCGGCCACTTGTTTCGCAAAGCCCATTTCATGGGTCACACACACCATGGTGATACCTTCACTCGCCAGTTCAACCATTACATCGAGCACTTCGTTGATCATCTCCGGATCAAGCGCTGAAGTTGGTTCGTCGAACAAGAGTAATTCCGGCTTCATACATAGAGAACGGGCGATAGCCACGCGTTGTTGCTGACCGCCAGAGAGTTGCACTGGGTATTTGTTGGCTTGTTCTGCGATGTGTACACGCTCAAGATAGTGCATTGCAAGCTTCTCGGCTTCGTGTTTACTTTTTTTAAGCGTACGAATTGGGGACAAAGTTAAGTTCTCAAGCACAGTAAGATGGGGGAATAAATGAAAGTGCTGAAACACCATCCCAACTTGGCCTGGGGTGTTGAATTTGCTCGGAAGTGCTTGATCTAACACAGAAAGCTCGCCACTCTCGAAAGGTTCTAGCTGATTGATACAACGGATCAAGGTTGATTTACCCGAACCTGACGGCCCGCAAATCACCACTATCTCTCCTTGTTCAATATTTAAATCGATATCCTTTAGGGCATGAAAATCACCATACCACTTGTTAAGTGACTTAAACTTAACCATTTCCTTGAGATTGTTCAAATCGTTGTTCATACCTAGTAAAGAGACAGGTTTACCTTAACAATATAGAAATATGATTGCACATAAAATTAGGGACTTATGAGAATTTAATAGCATCTTGTAGGGCAAATAAAAAGCAGCGCCTGATTTGGACGCTGCTTGAGGATATACGCAAGGGCAAAGAATTTGGTTCAGTTTCACGGCATAAATTTTTAGATTATGACGATTTTCCTTAGAACCTTGTTTTCCTTGCTCTAATTTTGAACGCTATTGAATCGCAGACTCTAGAATTTCACGAGTCTTCTCTGGCGTGATTGCTTGGTTTTCGCCAAGTTGCAGGTAGCCATGTGATTCAAGTTGAGCGACAACATTGTCGATCGCTGTTTCTTTGTTTGTTTCGTAGCCGTCGAACATAGTTGCAACGTCTAGGCTGTGGTAGAACGCTTCGATTGCCGCGATTGTGCGCTCGGCTAAATCAGCACCCGCTTCTAGGCCAAATACGTTACGACCCATTTGCTCAAGCTTGCAACGCTTCGCTTCGATTTGGTTACGAAGTAGTGAAGGTTGAACAATCGCAAGTGAGCGTGCGTGGTCTACGTGCCATAGTGCTGTGAACTCGTGGCCAATCATGTGTGTTGCCCAATCTTGATGAACACCCGTACCAATCAGGCCGTTAAGCGCTTGGTTTGCTGTCCACATTAGGTTGGCACGCCATGCGTCGTTGTCACGCTCGTCGTATTGCTTACCCAGTACAAGTAGGTTTTTCAGCAGAGTTTCTGCATAACCGTCTTGAACCATCGCGTCTGTTGGCATTGTGATGTATTGCTCACATACGTGTACCCAAGCATCAACTAAACCATTAACTAGTTGGCGTTCAGGCAGAGACTTCATTACATCTGGGTCCATTACTGCAAACTTAGGCTGCACCGCAGGGTTCATGAATGCCAGTTTTTCTTGAGTTGCTTTACGAGTGATTACTGCACCCATGTTAGATTCAGACCCTGTAGCAGGAAGCGTCAGCACTGCGCCGATTGGCGTCGCTTCTGTTACTTGGTGTTTGCCCGCTAGGATGTCCCAACCGTCACCGTCGTATTTAGCCGCTGCAGCAACATACTTAGAACCATCGATTACCGAACCACCGCCAACAGCGATAATGAATTCTACGTTTTCTTCTTTAACAAGAGCGACGGCTTTATCTAGCGTCTCTTTGGTTGGGTTTGCTTCAACACCAGAAAACTCAATCCAAGCGTGATCTTTAAGAGATGCGACTACTTGGTCGTAAACACCATTGCTTTTGATTGAACCGCCACCGTAGATGACTAGCACTTTCTTTGAAGTATCAACCGCTTGGCTGATAGCGTTGATTTGACCTTGGCCGAAATGGATTACAGTAGGGTTAACGTAAGTAAATTGCATTAGAGATTCCTTGTGTAAAGCTAAATTTGTTATTTTGGTTTATTGCTCAATTTCTATATTTGCATATTAGTACAGTAATATAGGGTTATGAAGAGCTGATCCTCCAAATAAATTGCCTATTTCTACAAAATTGATATTATTTCTCTGCTTTAGCTTACATACTCTTAGCACTTGGAATGGAAAGTCACCACTTATGAAAACACTCGCGCAGTTGTTACAGTCTTATGTAGAACACAAAGGTTGGGATGATCTCGAAGGGATCAGAGAAACTGAAATTGGCGGTGTGTGGTTGTATAGAAGCAGTGGCGGGAATCAGCGTCAGCCATTTACTTACCAGTCGGGTATTATCATGCTCGGGCAGGGCAAAAAGAACATCTACATTGGCGACAGACCCGTTACTTACGCTGCTGGTGATTATCTTGTGGTAGGCGTGCCAATGCCATTGGAGTGTGAAGCCTTACCTGTAAATGGCGAACCATTGCTTGGTTTGTCGATAAGCATCGATTCTCAGCGCTTGCACAGCTTAGTCAAAAAGCTGGAAGACCAAGGCTTTCTAGAGAGCTACTGCAACAAGCACAAGCAGAATTCGAGCGGCTTAGAATCGACGCCAATGGAAGAGCAAATGCTGGAGAGCTTTACTCGATTGGTCAAAACTCTACATTGTGACATTGAAGCCAATATATTGGGCGATGCCATGGTCAGCGAGATTGTCTACCGCGCCCTAACCGGTTCAGAAGGACGAGTGCTGTTTGATTTAGCTCATCATGACGGACACTATGCACGTGTCGCTAAAGCGCTGTCTAAAGTGCATGAAGAGTATGACCAAACCATCACTGTTCAATCGCTTGCCGATGAAGCTAACATGAGCGTGTCTGCCTTCCACAATGCATTCCGCAATGTCACCTTTGAATCACCTCTTCAATATTTGAAGAAGGTGAGACTCAACAAAGCCAAAGAACTGATTCAGCTAGAAGGCCTTCGCATCAGCGATGCTGCTCGCCGAGTCGGCTACTCGAGCCCATCCCAATTCAGCCGCGAGTTTAAGCGCCACTTCAATACCACCCCTAGAGCTGTTTAGTTCTTCTTTCAAAAAAGCCATGTCCCAAAAGCTATGGCGTCGATAATTCGTCTGACGCCATCTTCATTTCAGAAAACAGCACTTCTTAGTATCACAACCACCTTTCTCACCCAGTTACCCTAAACATCTCGCTTGTTTAATTATATGAGTAAATGTATCTAATCATGGGCTTTGTCAGATTATTGGCATTTGAGTATCGAACATTCTATTAACGTACTTGTATAAAATAGGCTCTTTAAAATAATTAGTTAAATAGCTTAAGAGTTTATGCAGGGTATTTTATTGATAGTTCGATGGTTCTGATAATACGGCTGTTTTATTGTGAACAACCTATCAAACAGCATCTAAATTTTTGGAATAACTCATAGAATTACCAGAGAGAGTATTCAATATTATTGAATAGTTTAAAAATTAAAGAGAATTTAGCAGTTGATAAAGCCAAATGTGACGGATATTTAGTCGTGTGATGACTAATTATTCTATAACCTGCTGATTTATAGTCACCTTAGAGTCTGACAGGTATCACGTTTACCCTAAAATAATTCACTTAACATGGCGCTACTTCAATCATTCTTTCCAATACGATTGTTCCACATAAACACGTATTACTATATTATTAAAAGGATAATTCCGATGAGTAGCGATATTATTAAAGTTTCAAGAAATACTGAAAACGCACCAAAAAATTCTGTATCTACACAAACGGTCGCTTTTTCTCATTATAATAACTTTTCAGCTCAATTACCTGTCGATCCTAAAACAGGTGAAGTTGTGATTGGTGATATTAAAGACCAAGCAGCACAATGCTTGAATAATATTAAGGCCATTGTTGAAAGCATCGACCATGTTATGGATGATGTGGTGAAGATTAATGTTTTCGTTAAGAATATTTCTGATATCGATGCTATCGATGAAGTTTACAAAAGCTTCTTCAACAATAGTCTTCCTACACGTACAGTTGTGGGCGTAGCTGCGCTACCGAATAGCGACGCTTTAGTTCAAATGGATGCGCTGATTTCAAACGGCGAAGGCACTAAACCACAAGCACCTTGCGCGCTGGTAAAGGTATCAAGAAATACAGATAACGCTCCGCATAGTGTTGTCTCTACGCAAACAGCGGCTTTCTCTCACTACAACAACCTTTCGGCTCAATTGCCTATCGATGTAAATACAGGTGAGTTGGTTTCAGGTGGTATCACAGAACAAACGACACAATGTTTAGCAAACATTAAAACGATTCTAGAGAGCATCGGTCATGTCATGAATGACGTGGTTAAAACCACTATTTACCTAAAAGATATCGAAGATGCAGAAAAGGTAAACGAAGCTTGTACTAAGTTCTTCCCAAGTTATGTTCCAGCGCGAACGGTTGTTAATGCCGCTGAACTACCAATGGGCGCTTTAATTCAAATTGATACATCCGTTTCACATGGCGACGGTACACCGCCACAACTGCCAGAAGACACTCGCTTACTGGTTATCGAAGCTAATAATACGGTTGATGCGCCATTTATGGCTTATTCGCACACCGTTGCTTTCTCTCACTACAATCATATTTCAGGTCAACTGCCTGTAGATCCGAAAACCAATGAAGTGGTTGCTGGTGGTATAAAAGAGCAAACTGAACAATGTCTTAAGAATATTAAGGCGATCATTGAAAGTGTTGACCACAGCATGGACGATACGGTGAAAATTAATATTCAGCTTAAAGATGTTTCAGATATTGATGCGGTGAACGAAATCTACACTACGTTCTTTAATGCTGATTTACCGGCAAGAACGGTGGTTGGGGTTTCAGAGATTCCTATGAACGCTTTAATTCAAATTGATGCCGTCGTTTCTAACTGCGAAGGTACACCTCCACAAGACATTGTTGCTTAAACATCGTTACACACATCGATAACAGCGTTGAAATTTCGGCTCTATTTCCTAACTTGGAATTAGAGCTGATTCAGTTTGAAGGCCTGCGATTAAGCGACAGTGTATACCGAATCAATGACTCTAATTCATCACAAGTTGGGCGCGAATGTAAGCGCCACCTCAATACATCCCCACGAGCGGTGTAATGCTTCCTATCAGCAATAAAGGTTGTTAAACATGCGGCACTTCATATAGTGCAATCTTGCGCATAATTTTTGATTGACCGAGAAATCTAAATTTTATAAATACCTGTTATTGAGGTACTAAGATTCTGGAGGAGGTTCATTTGCTCGATTTGTTAAAAAAAGTGGTGCTTATCAATTTGATGGCTGCAATGGTCGTTTATGTGCTGTCGCAGTTTTTTCCTTTCTTTTCTTCTACTCGACTCGTCGACTTCTTATTTTTTGTCGTTATTGTCATTTGGATATTGGCAAAACTTCTGTGGGAGGGAGGCGTTCATAGCAAAACAACGCGCTTAGATGATCCTATTACAGACAAAGTCTACAAAATGGTCGACGGGCACGATTTTGCTAAAGACCAACAAGAACACTATCGAATGAATTATCAAACGGGCTTAGTGTTATTCATTGCTGGCTTACCGGCGTTTATTGCGTGCTTTGTTCTGCAATTCTTTTAAGTACGGGTAAGAGGCAGTAATGGAAGAATATTTAGAGCTGGACTTGATGACATTAGAGTCAATTTCAAAAGAAGCGGGCTTTCCAATAGATAGAGATGTGTATTTAGCATCGCGCACTCAATCAATGGAACAAGGACTGCTTGTCGAATATCGGCGACAGAATAAGCTAATTGGCTACACAACGTTGAGTGATTTAGGGGATGGAAAGTGGTTTGTCCCTATGTTTGTGGTACACCCAGACTATAGAAGTAAAGCCGCTTTTCTTGCTTTATTTCGTGGCATTGTAAATATACTGAAAGAGCGCGATTCAAGGGTATTAGTAAGCAATGTTTTACGCCTAAATGAACTGTCGGTGCAGTTTCATAAGCGATTAGGGTTTGAAATAACACGTGAGAATCACTTAGGTTATGAATTTACACTAGCGTTGACTCCTGAAGTAAAAAGAAAATGGGCTAACTTCGTCGCTGTTACCTTGGGGTCATAAATAATTGTGGATCGAGTTTGACCTCAAGTGTGTGGTGGTTAATATCACCTTTCTATCAAACGCATCACTATTAACGCTTCTTATCTTTCGAGAGTAATCAGCAAGGGCATGAATTATGTACAAAGTCGGAATCGTATTATTTGATGACTTCACCGATGTAGACTTCTTCTTGATGTATGACTTACTAGGAAGAACGACAGACTCTTGGGAGGTTAAGGTTCTCGGAACCAAGCTCGAGCATCGCTCACATTTGGGTATGACCGTGAAAACCGATGGTCATTTGAGTGAAGTTGCGCAGCAAGACGTTGTGCTGATCACAAGTGGTTATCGTGGTATTCCGGCTGCATTGAGAGAACCAGAGTTCATGAACTCATTACAGTTGGATCCGAGCGAGCAGTTAATCGGGTCGATTTGCGCGGGATCTTTTGTGTTGCACGAACTCGGTTTACTTAAAGGCAAGAGGTTAACAACAAACCCGCATGCAAAACCAACATTAGAAGCGATGGGTGGAGATGTTCAAGATCTACCTCTAGTCATCGAAGGCAACATTGCTACAGCTGGTGGGTGCCTTTCTCTGGTCTACTTAATTGGTTGGGTGGCCGAGCGGTTATTTGATTCTAACAAACGTAGGGCGATACAAAATCAGCTCATCCCTGCAGGGCAGCTAGAGCTCTTCGAAGAGCTTATCTCTAGAACCATCCAGTCTGCAGAGGCTGATAACTTACACAACAAGTCATTCAAAGCTGAGCTTACAGACGCGGTGAGTTAAATCATCGTCATGGTATTTTTACAAAAAGCGTTTAACGAGAGAAAGAAAACCAGTTTATGCAATTTCGAATTATTTTACTGTTGTGCCTAGCCCTGATGGGTTGTTCATCCAAACCAGAGTTAGCTCCTGACCCAACAACTGTCACTCTTTTTTATGGTAATACGTCGATCTCTGCGGGTGTCTTAGAAGATAAAACATTTAGTTCAGTGCTCGCTGATAGGGCTGAAAGCGTGACTTTTTCAGGGGCAATACGTAAGCAAGATCCTGGCTACTTCGTCGATATACTCGTGATTCGAGAAAAGAAAGAGCCGCGTTCAACACGACAACTAAACGCCTCGCTTGTTATGAAGCCCGGAGAGTTAGTGGATGTTGGTGGTGTGAATAACGATGTCTTCAGAGTCATTATTGAGTAGCAAGACAAACATGCCGATTAATTTGAATTTTCACTTTACTTCAACCTAACTTTAAGTCTTAAGCTTCTTTTACTCATTTAAAAGGAGCTTATTATGCAAAATAACTACGTAAAAGAACTTGCTGTCAAAACTTACCAAGAAGAACTTCAGAAAGAGTACGTAAAATCTAAAGCTCGCCCATTTCATGCCCCAAGTTTTATCGGAGGCATACTGTTGTCAGTCGTGTTGGTTGGCTTGTTTTAACTTAAGCAGGATCTTTGATCCACTGCCAACTCTCAACATCTCTATTTGATGCGTTTTAATGCTTACGGCACAATCGCTTATGTTGAATTATGATGCCAATGTCGAGAGGAAGTATGGCAAGTCCTAGAGTTTTAAAGGCGCAGATTACTGATATTACGTGTGGCGAAAATGTCACTATCATCGAACCAAGCAACGTTTATGGCTGTGAGCTTAAAGATGATGTGTTCGTTGGCCCTTTTGTTGAGATTCAAAAGAACTCGGTTATCGGTGACAGAAGTAAGATTCAGTCTCATACCTTTATTTGTGAGTATGTGACGATCGGAAGTGACTGCTTCGTAGGCCACGGCGTGATGTTCGCGAATGACTTGTTCAAAGAGGGCAAGCCAGATCAAAACCCAGACAGTTGGGGACGAACTGTTATCGCAAATAACGTTACCATCGGCTCCAATGCGACAGTGTTGTCTGTCAGGATTTGCGAAGGGGTGGTAATCGGCGCGGGCAGTGTAGTGACCAAAGACATTACCGAGAAAGGTATCTATGCAGGCAACCCGGCTAAGAAGTTAAGAGACCTACCTTAAATTCAGAATAGAAGCCGCGTTATATGAATCATAAGGTGCAGCTTTTTAGATAAGCGCCAGAGTATTGATTATGGATGTATTTTTACACTTACTTCAGCCAAGCGATGTTCGTGCTTTATTGGAGTTTGAAGTCGAAAATAGAGAGTGGTTTGAGCAATTTGTCCCAGCTCGGGAAGACAGTTTCTATTCTTATGCGGGCGTTGCTGAACAAGTCACGAGTTTTCTAACAGAGTATGGCAATGGCGAGATGATTCCTATGTTGATCAAAGACGCTAATGGCACTATTTGTGGGCGAATCAACGTTCGTGATATCGACCAGAACGCTGAAAGTGGAGAACTAGGTTATCGAGTAGGTCACGCATTTGGTTCTAAAGGTATTGCGTCCAATTCGGTGAGGAAGTTACTTATCTACTTGGCCGAGAATTCTTCCCTTAAATATGTTGATGCCTATGCGCTAGTGGGTAATGTTGGCTCAAATAAAATTTTATCCAATACGGGCTTTGAGTTAGTTGAGCGCGTTGAAAGTTACGCCGTGTTCAAAGGGCAAAATCAAAACGCCAATTATTATCGTAAAGCGTTATCTGCTTAAGTGAATACTATCAATGCCGATCCTATCCTCATATAAGGAATTACTTGGTTTATCGTTGTGCGTATCTAACTTCTAACTGAGTCTTCTTTGATACTCAAAGTTTAGTGCTCACTTATCGCTCTAACTTGTTAATTCTACGTGATTTATTCATATCTCTCTTGTTATGCATATCAGTGTGACTAATATTAGCCAGATTCTAACAAGATAGACTCGATCGTTAACCTGTCTATCTTTTTTGTATGTATTACATGGTGTTATATGAAGTATTTAATAGGTGTTTGCTTAGGTGCCTTATCTCTGTCTGCGGTAGCGCAGTCAATGGTCATTGTTGATTCAACAAGAGATCGCTCTATACCTCTAGAGGTCGTTTTACCTCAAAATTCTGACAGTTGTACAACGACAGAACAGTGCAATGTGGCTTTTATAAGTGCTGGTAATCGAGTTCCATTTACCAAATATGGTTTTGTTGGAGAAATGCTCAACGATAGGGGTTACATGACCATTTATGTCGATCACGAACTACCAAGTGATCCTCCTTTATCGAAGACTGGTGACTTGTATAAAACACGAATTGAGAATTGGACGCGAGGGGCACAAACTCTCAACGTACTTCAACATGAGCTAGCGAGTCGTTTCCCTACTTATGATTTTGACAAGTTAACCTTGGTCGGGCATTCGAATGGTGGCGATATTTCTACATGGTTGAGTAACGAAAATAAAAGTTATGTTTCTCAGTTAATTACGCTCGACCATAAACGAGTCACTTTACCTAAAAGTGAAAATATCCGAGTGCTTTCCATTCGAGCAACTGAATACCCTACTAAGGAGGGTGTACTGCCGACTGAATCAGAGCAAAAGCAATATGGTAGTTGTGTTGTTGAGATTCCAGACTCTAAACATATGGATTTAAGTGATTATGGCTCTAATCTCGCCAAGCAAAGTACGAATGACATTATTATTGGCTTTTTGGATGGCTTAGCGTGCGAAGAGTTGAGAGTAAAAGTTGAGTAGAAACATCTAAACCATTAGTGCGTGATAACTGTACTCGGAGTAGACGACCTTATCGATTATCGCCTTATACATTAGAAGCTGGCAGCGTCCTTCTAGCCAGCTTCGAGTCTTTTTATTTCAAGGTTTAAGGTTACTTCTAGTTACGGCCACTTATACATTTACGGTTACTTCTGAGGTTTGTTACGTTCGATTACGCTAATCGCGATCGCCAAAAATAGAATATCTTTCACTAGGAAGAAGTTAGTGACTAAGATGCCATCCGATACTTTCCAAGCGTTTGGCGTTGTAATTAAGAAGCTGAGTGTCACAACAAAGATAGCCGCTGCAGCAATGCCTGAATAGAAAGCAATTGTCGGTTTCTTAAATCCAACGATCAGTCCAATCGCGACAATGATCTCCGCGCCACCTACCATGTTAGACACCGCTTGTACTGAGAACAGATTATAAAGCCAGTTCATTGCAGGATGATTTGCGATTAGCGGTTCAATGAGCATCGCTTCGGTTGGCGTAAACTTGTAAATACCAATCCAAGCGAGCACTAATGCTACGCCAATCACACCAAGGTTATATCCCACATTACTCTGTTTTAAATCATAGGTTTGAACATGCATAAAAGTACTCCATTTAATAAAATCCCTGAATATGACCGCACTAGTGCAAAATTAATTTCGCTGTGAGAGTATTACTTTTCTATATGATTCATAATGCTTGGCACTTCTGGTGTTCTCTATGCTAATGATTTGTGTAAAGAAAAAGAGACTAGAGCTTTGAATGAGAGCTTTAGATGACAGAATAAGGAGATAGGTTATCAAAGCGTTTATATATGATGTATTTGGTGGGGAGTCAGCGAAAGGTAACCCTTGTGGGGTCGTAGAACTTGGCCAATGGTTAGCCGACTCGGAATTACTAGAAGTAACGCATCAACTCGCACTGCCAATCACAGCTTTCGTCGTGAAATCAGGGAATGCTTTCGATATTCGTTGGTTTGCCTTAGATGGTGAGATAAACCTTTGTGGTCATGGTAGTTTGGCTGCAGGCACTAGTTTGATCGAAAAGTATAAGCTCAATGAGATTACACTAAATAGTGATTATGGACAGGTCGTGATTTATAGAAAAGAAGGCTTGTCTCAAATAGAACTGCCAAGCTGGAAGGGTAAACCCTACTCGCAGTTAAGCGATGTTCCTATTGATTTAGCGGCTTTAAATCAATCTGTTGTCGAAGCTTTTTCTACAAGAGATTTAGTGCTGATTTTGGATTCAGAGGAAGCCGTAAAGAATTTTTCGCCTGACTTTGAATTATATAAACAAATTAAAGATCTGCATGCGGTGATGGTGACAGCCAAAAGTTCAGATGACAGTTATGTTCTGCGCTATTTTGCGCCGAAAATCGGTATTTCGGAGGATTTAGCAACAGGTTCGGCACAATGTTCACTGGCTCCATATTGGTTTGATAAGCTAGGAAAAGACAAACTTTCAGTTCGTCAGCTTTCAAGCTATGGCGGTTGTTTTGAAGTTGAGAGGAAGACAGACTCTTCAATTGTGGTGTCGGCACGAGTTGAGCGCCGTCCATAACAGAATGGTTATCTCACTCGAGAGGTAGAGCTTTCTAATTTATGTTTTCAATATTAGGAATTTGGATTAGATTACGCTGAAGTAAATCCTAATTATAAGAAGAGAATCGCACGTGAAAATCCATAGAATTAACCCGACCAAGCGTTGGTCAGATGTAACCGTATTTAATGGCATCGCAAGCTTTGTTGAAGTACCAGAGACGGATACATCGGCAGGAATTAAGAGCCAGGTTCAGCAAATTTTTGATCAAGCTGAAGAAATGATGAGCTTGGTCGACAGCGATAAATCTCGCGTATTGTCGGTGACAATTTACCTAACAAATTTCGCGAACTTCGATGCACTGAACGAAGTGTGGGATTCATGGTTCCCTGAAGGTAGCGCACCAAGCCGAGCGTGTGTAAAAGCTGAACTGGCAAACCCAGAGCTATTGGTTGAGATGTCGTTTATGGTTGCTGCGGGTGAAAAGTTTCAATAAGCCGAACTATCGGTAGAAATAAGCTTCGTCAATACAAGTAACGAACAGATAAAACAAAGCCACTCAGGTGAATCACTTGAGTGGCTTTTTCGTTTTAAAGGCTAACCGAGACTAAATCGGATTAGGAATTAAGCGATGCCTTGATCTCTTGCCATCTGCTTCGCGATCTTCGGTGCGTGCCATAAACACGGCAGCAAGATAAACGATACAGGAACGGCTGTGATCACAATAAATGACTGTAGAGCAGAGATGCCGCCAGAGCCCATCGAGATAAGTGCAATAGCTACGGCACCCATGATGATACCCCAGAAGGTACGTACTGCTGCATTCGGCTCTGTTGTGCCCGTCATTACTACACTGATTGTGTAAGTCATTGAGTCACCTGTCGTCACGATAAACGTGGTCGTCAGGATAAGGAACAGAATCGCAATCAGAGTAGGGAACGGCAGTTGCGCAGTAATTGCTAGAAGAACTGCTGGAAGGTTGAACCCTTCGAACGCGCTAGAAATCACACCTGGGTTCTCTAATTCAAACGCTAAACCACTACCACCAACGATGCTGAACCAGAAACACGTTACAAGCGGTGCAACGATGCTGATAGATACGATCATTTGGCGAATAGTGCGGCCACGAGAGATGCGAGCAATGAAGATAGCCATCATTGGACCGTAACCTAAGAACCACCCCCAGAAGAACACAGTCCAGCCACCTAGCCATGCTGTATCTTGGCGGTAAAGCGCCATTGGGATGAAGTTATCAATCATTTCACCCATGCCTTGTAGGTAACCGTCAACGATGAAGCTTGTTGGGCCTACTAGAAGGATGTAGCCGATTAGACACACAGACAAGATGATGTTGTAACGGCTAACCAGTTGGATGCCTTTGTTCACGCCACTTAATGCAGACAATGTGTACATAGCGATAGCAAAGATAATAACGACACTTTGAGTTGCAAAGCTGTCTGAAATACCAAACAGTTCGCTCAATGCGTAGCTGATTTGTAGACCAAGGAAACCGATAGGGCCGATAGTACCTGCGGCTACAGCAACAATGCTGCATGCGTCTACTACGTTACCCACCCAGCTGTTGATTGCCTTGTCGCCAAGTAGAGGGTAAAGAAGAGTGCGAGGTTTAAGAGGAAGGCCTTTGTCGTAATGCAGATGCATTAACACGATAGAAGACAAGCCACCTAAGATTGCCCATGCAAGGAAACCCCAATGCATGAAAGATTGTGATAGAGCGTTAAACGCCATCGCTTGTGGATCAGCGTTGCCATAAAGTGGCGGAGCCGAAACAAAGTGAGCAATAGGCTCTGCAGCTGCCCAGAACACACCGCCGCCAGCTAGCAGCGTACATAGGACGATAGACATCCATTTGAAGGTGGTCATTTCAGGTAGGGCAAGCGTTCCTAAGCGAACGTGGCCGGTGCGACCTAGTGCAAGCACTAAACCGATAATGAAGTTGAGAAGTAGTAGGACTTGCCAGAAAGCACCGAACCACTTAGTTGAGTAACTGAAGCCGATGTTAACAAGTTCGGACAACACGGAGGTGTTGGTAAAAGCGAGGATGACAAAGAGGGTTAAAAAACTGCCACTAAGCCAAAAGACTGGGTTTCCGAGTTCCAGTTTTTCACCCAGAGATTGAGCTTTATTGAAATCGATAGAAGTAGATTCTGCGTTGATGTTTTCGTTGGCGACTTGCGTCAAGTTGGACATTATTTCTTCGCTATATTTGGCTCTTTCAAGCCTATGTATTTCTCCCACACTTGCATGGAAATGTGAGGTTCGTCAAAAAAGCCGCCGATACTAA
Source organism: Vibrio sp. 10N.286.51.C3 (assembly GCF_003050065.1). Taxonomy (NCBI): domain Bacteria; kingdom Pseudomonadati; phylum Pseudomonadota; class Gammaproteobacteria; order Vibrionales; family Vibrionaceae; genus Vibrio; species Vibrio sp. 10N.286.51.C3. Next base: position 108,231 of record NZ_PIGC01000008.1, read on the forward strand.
CACATTTGTTATCAAAAAGTGGGCGAATTCCCAAAAGAATCCCAAATCGCCTTTAAATTACTACTTTTTGGCTAGTTTTGATACGGATTTTTTTCTCGAATCCAAATCACATTTCCGATTTTTGAGATATTATTTTTTAGCTTTCCGAAATAAATTAATATTAGTTGTTGGTGCAAAATAAGTGTCGACTCATTGCATGCTATAAACAAATTAATGCGAGTCATTTTATAAATACTGAATATTTTAGGTGTTTAATTGGCGCTGTTACCTACAGTTGTTTTGCGAAGAGATTTAAGTGGTGAGGAAAATGCCATTTAGATTAAACATCTTGAAACAACAACTTAAGGGATAGCTAACATGCACCTAAACCAAGGAAGAGTGGCCAAGAAGGTTTTTACACTCAGTACTCTAACCGCGTCATGCTTAATGGCGTTCAACAGTTATGCGGCTGTTGATTGTTCAACGTTAGAAACGTGGGACTCAGCCACGGTATACACCGGTGGTGATCAGGTTTCACATGACGGCAGCGCGTACTCAGCGAATTACTGGAATCAAAACAACAACCCGAGCCAATTTGAAGGTGATTACGCACAGTGGAAAAAACTGGATGTGTGTAGTGGCAATGGAGGCGGCGGTACACCAAATGAAGCGCCAACCGCTTCGTTAACAGCGCCAACGGCATCCGATGTGATTGTTGAAGGTGATAATGTGGTACTTAGCGCAACAGCACTCGACTCTGATGGCAGTGTTGCTTCGGTAGAATTCTTTGTCGATGGTTCGTCGGTTGCAGTAGTGACAGCGGCACCATTTGAGGCGGCTTGGGCTGCAACGTCTGGCAACCATCAAGTTTCAGTTGTTGCAACGGATAATGAAGGCGCAGCAAGTGTTGCAAGTGTGGTTTCTGTTTCTGTTGATTCAGCACAACCAGGTAATGAAGCGCCAACAGTTTCAGTTGCCCTTTCAGCGACATCTGTTGATGTTGGTGGTGTAGTTACACTAACTGCAATGGCAGCAGACAGCGATGGTACGGTTGATAAGGTTGATTTCTACGTAGCGGGTGCTCTTGTGGGTACAGCTGCAACAAGCCCATACACGCTAGATTACACAACCACTCAAGCTGGCTCTCTAGCGGTCTACGCGAAAGCGACAGACAACCAAGGCGCAACGACTGATTCAGCACTGGCTTCTTTGACAGTTAACGGCGCTCCAACGGTGAGCACTTGTCGTCCTGATGGCTTGTATCAAACGCAAGGTGTCGATGTTCCTTACTGTACAATTTACGATGATGAAGGCCGTGAGAAAATGGGCGCGGATCACCCTCGTCGTGTGATTGGTTACTTCACCAGCTGGCGTGCAGGAGACGACCCGCAAGCGGCTTATCTGGTTAATGATATTCCTTGGGAACAACTCACACATATTAACTACGCGTTTGTGAGCATCGGTTCAGATGGCAAAGTGAACGTTGGTGACGTAAACGATCCAAATAATGCTGCTGTAGGTAAAGAGTGGCCGGGTGTAGAAGTAGACCCTGCATTAGGATTCAAAGGTCACTTTGGTGCGCTGGCAACCGCGAAGAAAAAACATGGTGTTAAAACGCTAATCTCAATTGGTGGTTGGGCTGAAACGGGCGGTCACTTCGCGACTGACGGAAGCCGAGTTGCTGATGGTGGCTTCTATACTATGACGACCAATGCTGATGGATCTATCAACCATCAAGGCATTGAAACATTCGCGACTTCAGCGGTTGAAATGCTGCGTAAATATCAATTCGATGGCCTAGATATTGATTATGAGTACCCAACGTCAATGGCCGGTGCGGGTAACCCATACGACAAAGACTTCATGGAACCGCGTCGTGAGTACCTATGGGCTTCGTACCAAGTATTGATGAAAGTGCTGCGTGAGAAGCTTGATGTAGCGTCTGCTGAAGATGGCAATCATTACATGTTAACTATCGCGGCTCCTTCTTCTGGGTACCTATTGCGCGGTATGGAAACATTTGATGTCACCAAGTACCTCGATTACGTAAACATCATGTCTTACGACCTTCACGGTGCGTGGAACGATCACGTTGGTCATAACGCTGCATTGTTTGATACAGGTAAAGATTCAGAGTTAGCACAATGGAACGTTTACGGCACTGCGGCTTACGGTGGTATCGGTTATCTGAACACGGATTGGGCTTACCATTACTTCCGCGGTTCTATGCCAGCTGGTCGTATTAACATCGGTGTGCCTTACTACACGCGTGGTTGGCAAGGTGTAACGGGTGGCGAAAATGGTCTTTGGGGCCGAGCTGCGCTACCAAATCAATCTGAATGTGCGGCGGGTACAGGCGAAGGCGAGAAGAATAACTGTGGTCATGGCGCAATTGGTATCGACAACATGTGGCACGATACCGATCCGAAAGGCAACGAAATGGGTGCGGGTTCCAACCCAATGTGGCACGCGAAGAACCTAGAGAAAGGTATTTGGGGTTCTTATGCGGATGCTTACAAGCTTGATCCTGTCAACGATCCAACGGATGTTCTAACGGGTACTTACACGCGTAACTACGACAGCGTGGCGGTTGCACCTTGGTTGTGGAACGCAGAGAAGGGCGTATTCCTCTCTACAGAAGATAAGCAGTCTATCGATGTGAAAGCAGACTACGTTATCGATAAAGAAATCGGCGGCATCATGTTTTGGGAACTAGCAGGGGATTATAACTGTTATGTACTCGATGCGAGCGGCAACCGAACTTCAATCGATACCACTGAACAAGCGTGTAACAGCGGTAACGGTGAGTTCCACATGGGTAACACAATGACGAAAGCTATCTACGATAAGTTTAAGTCTGCAACACCATATGGAAACAAAGTCGCGACGGGCGCTATCCCAACAGAAGCGCTAGATATCACAGTATCGGTTGGTGGCTTCAAAGTCGGTGACCAAAACTACCCAATCAACCCTAAGATCACGTTTACGAACAACACAGGGCAAGCACTTCCGGGCGGAACTGAGTTCCAGTTCGATATCCCAGTATCAGCTCCTGATAACGCGAAAGATCAATCGGGCGGTGGTTTGTCTGTGATTGCTTCGGGTCATACTCGTGCGGATAACATCGGCGGATTAGACGGTACTATGCACCGCGTAGCGTTCACGTTGCCTGCATGGGAAGATCTTCCTGCTGGTGGTGTATATGAACTAGACATGGTGTATTACTTGCCAATTTCAGGCCCTGCAAACTATGCAGTGAGCGTGAATGGTGTCGATTATGCCTTTAGCTTTGAGCAACCAGACCTACCATTAGGTGATATCAGTTCAGGTGGCGGTAACCCTGGCGATGGTGGCACAAACCCTGGTACATGCGACACTGCAGGTTTGACGGTTTACCCAGATCTACCTCAGAAAGATTGGGCTGGTAATCCAAGCCATGCAAACACGGGTGACCAAGTGGTTCACAACGGCAGTATTTACCAAGCTAACTGGTGGACAAGCTCTGAACCGGGTAGCGACGGTAGCTGGACTCAGGTTTGTTCTTAATCTAACGCTAGATCATGTATTTATAGGTAACGAATGCGAATGATTTTAAGTTTATTTATCAGTATCTTAGTTTGATTTAAATACATAACTGAAGCGTAAAATTAAAACGCCGAACTGAATCCAGCTCGGCGTTTTTGTTATAAGTCACAGATTGCGTATAGAAACCTCTCAAAATATCGACGCCCGTTCAGTAAAAAATAAAAATATGATATAAAACAATCTGTATATAAAAGAAATCACAGCGTTACCTGAAATTATAAATCTATGGGGTAATCTTGAAGGTCAGACGTAAGTACATTCTTAATTTTTCCATTGCGCTCGCCGTCGTGTCGATGATTCTTTCCGCTGTTCAATTTAATCGAACTGAAAGGTCATTATTAGAATCTAACCAACTGTTTTTTCGTACGATTGTGAATGCGAGCTACGATATTGTCGATACCACAGTTAATGAGGCGATAAAGACATATCTTAAAGGAATCACGGATACCGTTGCGTCTCATGTATGGCATGCCACGCCAGAGCAAGAAATTGAACAGGTAAGCCAAATTGCCAGTGAATTGCACATTGGACAATCGGGTTATATTTATTTGATGTCTCCGCAAGGTGTCCACCTCTATCATCCATTCTTACAAGGTAAGAAGCGCGGTCACCTTACTCATATTCAAAAACAGCTCAGTATTGGCTCTGGTATGATCGAATACTTTCACGCCAATCCTCATGAAATAAACCGCCGAGCCAAAGTCGCTTATTCGATGAGGCTTCCGAGTGGCAATACATTGGTCGCGACGACTTATAAAGAAGAATTGATGTATTTGGTCGATCTTGAAGGTTTAAAAGACAAGCTAAGAAAGTACGCGTTCGGTGAGAGCGGATATGTGTACATTGTTGATCTGCAAGGTAACTTAGTGCTTCATCCGGATTATGAACATAAATCATTGAAATCCTTAATAGGCTACTCGTCTGAACTGCTTATTGATCGAGTCGCCACCAAACCCGAAGGTCACTTCAGTTATTCGATTTCTAGTGACAATGGCACGACAAATAAAAACATCTTCTACAAGTTTTACCCTTATCTGAATTGGGTCATTTCTGCAGGTATCTTAGAACAAGAGCTTAATCGAAATCACAGCCTCCTGTTTATTAGTTTGATGGCTTTGGTTGTAAGTTTACTGAGCATTATTATCGTGTTGGTGCTTTACCTGCGGCATCGCCATCTCAAAGTTTTGGATGTTGCGAGTCTTGATTACCTTACAGGGCTTCCTAGCAGACGGAGCTTTATCGAGCACCTAAAACTGAAGATTACTCAAAGTTCACCTTATCCGATAACGAATGTTGGTATCATCTTGCTTGATATTGACCATTTCAAGCGGGTGAATGATCAATATGGTCACGCTCAAGGTGACCGGGTTATCTGTGCGGTCGCAAAATCACTCAAGAGATTTGCTAACCGCCGTCGTTTGATTGCACGATATGGTGGTGAAGAGTTTATTTTAGTGACGTTTGATTGTGATGAACATGAGTTATTTGAACTATCAGAGGCGTTACGGCTATGTGTTGAGCAACTTCAAGGCTTGGTGTCTCCGGTGACAATCAGCGCTGGTTGTTGCCATGCTCCGGCACTGACTGATATTGAAACCGCTATCGATAAAGCCGATAAAGCGCTTTATCAAGCCAAAGAGAGTGGACGCAATAACACTCAAGCGTATCGAGAGAGTGAATATCGCGTTGCTTACATGTGAGTGGTTGAAACCTTCGATGTGAGTGAAGATTTGATGTACACAAATCGTGCTTGAGACCGACAGATACAAAAAAGCCCAAATAGATCGCTCTATTTGGGCTTTTTCTGAATTATTTGAAATGCTAATCGCTAATTTAAGCTTTCGCTGCTTTCATCGCTTCCGTTTTTTTTTCCTTTTGCATTTTTGCAAGGAAGTAGATGTTTACACAAGCGATAAAGCCGTTGGTGGCTGCAACTGGCCATGCGTCAATCATGATGCCGTATGCTGTGAAGAGTGCACAGCCAATAAAGTTAAGGACACGCAGACGAACGATATCTTTCATTGTTAATGAAATTGCGACCATAATAGACGCAGCGTAACCTAAAATTTCAACCATATTGAATTCCATTGTTTGACCCTCTTAAATTTGCCGATACTTTGTCGGTACCAATTCTTCTCTTCATGAGATGATTGAGGAAGCTCCGTGCCTCGAATGGTCTGGTTTTGTTTAACGGGATGAACTATACCAACTCTGTTTTTGTGATTAAACCCCCAAAACAGACAGAAGTGAAGGTTAGCGATTACGCAAACGTTTAATGACCTTTCTATTAACATAATTACTATTTATGTTGGAGGTTGAATTGATAGTTATTCTTATATGGGTAAGGGCTCCACGAATGATAAAACGATCCATTTGTGCAACAAAAAGCATAAGAAAAGTAGCGCAGCTAGCTTTGATAGCGATTGGACTGACAGCATGTACCACTCAAGAATTGCCGCCAACGCACAATTATGGTGTGGTCACCAGTGGTGATTTTGAGTTCATGAAACACGGAGTGATGACGTACTCGTGGCACCCTGAATCAGAGCAGGTTTACCTTTCTCAAAAATACGATGAAACTGTGGTTACCGATTTAGTGCGTGAGTCGATTCAAGAGCAACTCTCTAATAAAGGTTACCAGTTAAAACAGGATGGTGTTGGCGATGTTGTTGTCGGTTTTGGGTTGGCGGAAGAATCGGAACTGAACGATGAGTCGATCTTTGATGCGATCAAGCTATCTACTGGTGTGCCATTTTATGATGGTGAAGGTAAAGTAGCGGAGAAAGGTTCGTTGTACATTGCGTTTTTCGTGCCTAACTCTGAGGTCGTACAATGGCAAGCATTAGCACAGTCTGGCATCCAAACTGATTTAGAGCCAAGCGAAAGAAAACAGCGCGCTACTGGCTTTGTTGAAATGTTATTTAGACGCATGCCTGAGCGATAGAGTTAGGTGTTGGACACATTCGTTGAGTCAATATTAGTTGTTGAAAATATGGTCAGATCGCAGATTATACTTTTTTATTTGTAACGAACGGTACAAATACGTAAAGCAACGTAAAGTTCGCGCTTCTTTTGCTGGCATTTGTCTATACTGCTCAAAACGTTAACTTAGGTTTGATTCAATGAAACTGTTTTCCAAATACTCTCTCCCTCTATTAAGTATATTCATTGTAAGTAACGCAGCGATGGTAAGTAATGCAGCTATCGCAGCACCTTCTATAGTACCAAGCCCACCTAGCCTAGGCGCAAAAGGGTATGTGTTAATTGATTTTAATTCTGGTGATGTGCTGGTAGAAAAAAATGCACACACTAAGTTAAACCCAGCGAGTTTGACCAAACTGATGACCAGCTATGTAGCTGGACAAGAGATGAAGCGAGGCAACATTTCTGCTGATGATCAGGTACGAATCAGCGAAAACGCGTGGGCGAAGAACTTCCCAGACTCTTCAAAAATGTTCATCGAAGTAAACACAGATGTAGCAATGATGGACCTTTATCGTGGCTTGATTATTCAATCCGGTAACGATGCGAGTGTTGCGATTGCAGAACACGTTGCAGGTTCACAAGATGCATTCGTCGACCTTATGAACTCTTGGGCTACATCTCTGAAGCTAGAAAATACCCATTTTGCCAATGCACATGGTTTAGACGCCGATGATCTCTATTCGACTCCTTATGATATTGCGCTACTCGGTCGTGCCATTATTCGTGATTTACCGGATGTGTATGGCTTATACAGTGAGCGTTCTTTTAGTTACAACGGCATCACACAGCACAACCGTAATGGCTTGTTGCGTGATAGAAGCTTAACCGTTGATGGCATGAAAACGGGCTACACCTCTGGTGCTGGCTACAGTTTGGCGAGTTCAGCGACACAAGGTGAGATGAGACTTATTGCGGTTGTGATGGGCGCATCAAGCGTTAAGAGCCGTGAATCAGACAGTAAACAGCTGTTGAGCTATGGTTTCCGTTTCTTCGATACACTAAACCCGCACAAAGGCGGCGATCAAGTGGCTGAAGAGAAAGTATGGTTTGGTGAGCAAGACACATTGAAACTAGGTGTGGCAGAAGACACGTTCATTACCTTGCCTAAATCAGACAGTAAAAAGCTGACTGCATCTATCGAGCTTAACTCTGAACTGAAAGCGCCAATTGCAGAAGGTCAAACTCTAGGTGTGGTTCATTACACCGTTGATGGTGAAGATGTTCAAACTCAGCCTTTGATCGCGCTGGAAGCGGTTGAGCAGGGCGGTTTGTTCAAACGTTTAATGGACTACGTTAAGCTGTTCTTCGCGAGCCTATTCTAAATAGAGCTTGTAGCGATAAGCCGCAATCAAAAGTGGAAACATATGGGTGTTGTGAGTGAATCACAGCGCCCATTGTTTTTTTTACATCAATGAAAACACCGCTTCGTACCATCTTTATTAGCCGTAGCGGGCGGTTTCGATTACTATACGCAAAATTTAGCAGTGTAGTCACTTATGACGATAGAGATAAAGAACGTAACCGAACCCGAAGTAACCTGTGCCAATTGTCAGGCATGCTGTTGTCGTTTAGAGGTTATGATCATCACAGATACGGGCGTACCTGAAGAGCACATCGCTTACGATGAGTGGGGCGGTGAAACCATGAAGCGCTTAGATGACGGTTGGTGTTCTGCGGTAGATAGAGAAACACTGATGTGTACTATCTATGAAAACCGACCATGGATCTGTCGTGAGTTCGAAATGGGCTCTTTTGAATGCGTTGATCAGCGCAAAGATGTAATGGGCTAGGCGTCTGCAGTATTGAAGTTAGTAACGAAAATACGCTACTGAGCTGTGATAAGCACATTAAAAATTAAATATCAGGGTTCTATATCTGAAGCAGATGTAGAACCTTGATGCGTTTTACGAGATCGAATATTTAGTGAGATAAGAGTTTTAGTTCGACAAAATAACTTAGAACTCAGAAGGCACTTCAAACTCCATCCATTCTCCAGTTGTTGGGTGAATCAACTTTAGGTAGCCAGCGTGCAGGTGTAAGCGCTCGCGTTTGTATCCGTATAAGTCGTCACCACGAATCGGAACACCAAGCCCTAATGGATGAGCACAGTGCACTCGCAACTGGTGGGTTCGCCCTGTTTTAGGGTACAAGTGAACCTTGGTTTTCCCATTATGAGTGCCTACCGCTTGCCAATGGGTTTCTGCGTTTCGGCCGTGTTCATGGCAAACCAGTTGTCTTGGTCTGTCTGTGATGTCACCGCGCAAGGGCAGGCTGATATCGCCAAATTCGCCAGTTATCTCACCATCTAACAAAGCGGTGTAGCGCTTCTCTACTGTTCTATCAATGAACTGCTTCTGAATGTGCTTGTTTGACTCCGCTGTGAGCGCCAAGATCAACAAACCTGACGTCGACATATCCAATCTATGGATAATCAAAGGGCCAGTAGCATCCGGGTAACGCGCTTTTATTCGTGTATAAACAGAATCTTCGATGAACTTGCCGGGAACCGACAAGAATTCTTCAGGCTTATTGACGACCACGATCTCTTCGTCTTCATAAACAATATCAAAAGACTTACCAACCGCAGGGTTCACGATAAGTGGGTTATCTTCTAACTCAATGCTACTTAGCTGGTGTTCGAGGATTTCAAAGCTTTTACTCTGACAAACCGGGTAGAGGTTTGCGTGTTGTCGAATGATAGCTGTAGGCGGCAATCCCCACCAAAACTCAGATAATGCTAACGGCTTAAACCCGTGCTCAAAAGCGAAGTTAAGCAGCTTAGGTAGGCAGCAGTCACCAGAGCCTTCAAGCGCATCTTTGCCATCGAGTAATTCAAGTAAATTTTTAGATTGCTTCGTTTGATTGATAAAGCGATAGTGAGAGAGGCGTTGAGTTTCTAACTGTTCTGAAATTGCTTGGTGATCTTGCTTACGGCTTTTCAGTTCGTTTTCAATCAAGTCAACTTGTGATTGACGTTCTGCGATCTTCTGTTTCCACTCAATACGAAGTGCTTTTAGGTCGCGTTTCTCTTGGCTACTTTGATTGCCCAATTGTTTGAGCAAATTCGCCGCCGATTCTAGATTCCCCGATGCCTTTTCTTGGTTTGCTTGCTCTCTGACTTCATTTCGCTGAGTTTTGTTCTCGGCCATTGCTAACTGAAAGGCTTCGATAGCTTGTGCTGATTCGATTTTTAACCCTTCAAGCTCGGCTAATAATGCGTCTAGGTTGTGTGACTGTTGTAGCTTTTCAATGTCATCCGCTAGTTGCAACTGGCGAGCAAGGTTTGCACTATTTTGAGATTGAAACTGTTCTGAATCGAAGGCTGGTGGAACAAAGTGAATGTTGTTTAACTGAGAGACCAAAGCCGGATCTAACTGTAAACCTGAAAACGCAGAAAGGTAGCCTAACTCTTGCGTAGTTGGATTCTGAACAAGCAGAACAGCGTAGAGGTTACCTTGCGATATTTCGTTTAAACCACAGTCCAGCAGCGACTGTTGAAGCTGCTGCATCGCTAATTCACACAAAGGATGCGGAGTATAGTAATACGGGAATGTAAAACGCTCTGGCAGCGACAAGTCTTGATTCGCTGTTTGGTTTAACGTGCGCAGTGGCGTGTATTGAGCAAGGTTTGCTGACATGAAGATCAAACTCTATGGGTATTCAGTTTAGATCTCGGTATTGTTGTCGAAATAAAGACAAATGAGAAGCCAAAGCGGAAGATAAATCGGCTTTGGCTTCATTTAGATTGTCATGTTCATGCTATGAAAGCAGTGAATGGAACAAATCTTGATTAGTTAGAGTGTTCTAACTCTAATTGCTCTGCTTTTTGGTAAGCTGGGTGGCTAGTCAAAAGCTTACCGTATTTAGCAATGTTAGGGTAAAGCGCAGTTGCACCGAAGTTACCAACGATTTCTACGATGAACGACATCATGAAATCGGCACCAGTGAGAGTTTCGCCTACAAGATAAGTTTTGCCTTCAAGCGCTTCGTTAACGAAGGTTAAGATCTTTTGATTTTCATCGTCTGCATAACCGCCTAGGAAGTTAGTCTCGCAGCCGTCTTTCATCACAAAGATCTTAAGCAACATTGGTAAAATACCTGAGCTTTCAGCGAAGTGAAGCCATTGTGAATATTCGACGTATTCTGCTGTACCGCGTGCTGGTGCGAACTTACCTTGACCGTATTTGTCGATTAAATATTCCGTGATAGCACCAGATTCAGTGATCACGACACCATCGTCTTCAATGACAGGAGATTTGCCCAACGGATGAACGGACTTGAGCTCTGGTGGTGCAAGGAAAGTGACACTGTCTCGTTGGTAAGGTTTGATTTGATAATCGACACCAAGCTCTTCCAGTAGCCAGATGATGCGCTTCGAACGTGATTTATTCAGGTGATGTAAAGTAATCATGATTTTACCTAGTTAACGGGTTCAGTTTATTGAATTATTTAGCTTCGTTCGTTTTGATAACAAGCTTGCCGAAGTTCTGACCGTCCAATAGGCCCATGAATGCTTGTGGCGCGTTTTCTAGGCCTTCAACTAAGTGTTCACGATAGTGCATCTTGCCTTGAGATAGCCACTCTGTCATTTGAACAGCAAACTCGTTGTAACGGTGTGCGTAGTCATCAAAGATGATGAAGCCTTGCATCTTAATTCGTTTAACCAGCAGCATCCCCATAAGGCTAGACATGCGATCTGGACCTTCAGGCAGTGATGTCGAGTTGTATTGAGAGATGAGGCCGCAAACAGGGATACGAGCGCCTGTGTTTAGAAGAGGCATGACTGCATCGAATACCTTGCCGCCAACGTTTTCAAAGTAAACGTCGATGCCGTTGTCACACGCTTTCGCCAGTTGTTCTGCGAAGTCGTCAGCTTTGTGGTCGATACATTCATCAAAGCCAAGAACCTCTTTCGCGTACTGGCACTTTTCTTGACTGCCTGCAACACCGATAACACGACAGCCTTTTAGTTTGCCGATTTGTCCAACGGTTGCGCCTACAGCACCTGTTGCTGCCGCAACGACTAGCGTGTCGCCTTCTTTAGGTTGGCCGATATCAAGCAAGCCCATGTAAGCAGTAAAACCAGGCATACCCATGATGCCCAGTGCGTAAGAAGGGTGCGTCGGTTCTTTGCCTAGTTTGATTAGGCCTTCACCGCTAGACACACCAAGATCTTGCCAACCTGTGTAAGCGAGAACCCATTCGCCAGTTTCGTAATCAGCGTGGTTTGACTCTTCAACCTGACATACGGTTGCGCCTACCATCACTTCATCAATCGCAACGGGGTCTGCGTAGGATTTAGCATCGCTCATACGACCACGCATGTATGGGTCTAGAGAAAGGTAAACTGAGCGAAGTAACATCTCGCCGTCTTTGATACTTGGCGCGGCTGCTGACTCTAAACGGAAGTTGTCTTGAGTTGGTGCGCCAACTGGGCGAGAAGCCAATACGATGCGGCGATTGCCTTGTTGAGTCATTGGATATCCTTAATTTATGTTTTATATATTTAGAATTAGACCAGTCGTCTAGTCTTGTTGTCTAAAAATCCCGCCATCATCAAATTGATAAGAGGGCGGGTGATTTGTTTTAAGTTAAAGCCAATAAAGCGCGCTGCGCGTTATTAGCTTTCACCTTTTAAAATTCGTTCGGTAAGGCTCAAAGCTGACTGTAAGCTATGTGAACTCTGGCTCAGCTTGCTTAATAAGCTTGCGCCTAACCACATAGAATAAAGGTTCTGAGCTGCTTCTTGGCTATCTTCAACCTTTATAGAGCCATCTGTAATACCACCGACAATGCACTGCTCGATGGTATTCGTCACCTTCTCAGCACCTTTTAACAGCGCTTGGCGCATTGGATCAGAGAGATCAGAAACTTCGGCACTGAGCTTAACGACCAAGCATTTATGAGCATTACAGATACCGTTTTCGGTCTTCGCCCATAGCGAAAAATAGCTCAGGATTCGCTGATAATGATTACCTTCACCGTGCACTAAAATTGCTTCAATCTTAGTGATGTAGTTTTCAAAATAGTGCTGAATTAACGCCTCACCAAATTGCTCTTTCGATTTAAAGTAGTGGTAAAACGAACCTTTCGGTACGTCCGCTTCTTTAAGCAACTGTGATAAGCCAACGCCATTGAAGCCGTTGTTCACTATTAATTGATAGCCGACATTTAAAATATGCAGGCGTGTGTCATTCGTTTTCTCGTTCATGGTCGGTACTATAGTTTAAATTAGACCAGTCGTCTAGTGGTGGGTTTTGAGGGTATATTTGGTCGTTGTTAAAATAGTTAAATAGTTAAATAGTTAAATAGCTAAAGTGCTTTCAAATGTTCAGATATAAAAAAGCCCCAACATAGCGCGTATGTTGGGGCTTAAATCAGTCTCTTCGATTATTTGATAGAGATGAGTTCTACATCAAAAATCAGAGTCGATGATGGTGGGATAGGGCCTGAACCGCCTTTGCCGTAAGCTAGAGTGCTTGGAATGAATAGACGAACTTTTTGGCCTTCAACCATGTAAGTTAAGCCTTCTTGCCAGCCTTTGATTACTTGCTTAAGGGCAAATGAGATTGGCTCGCCACGCTCAACAGAGCTGTCGAAAACAGTGCCGTCGATCAGCGTACCGTGGTAGTGAACCGTTACTTTGCTGTTCTTAGTTGGGTGTTCTGTGCCAGTACCTTCTTCAAGTACAAGGTACTGTAGGCCGCTTTCAGTCGTAATTACGCCTTCTTTAGCTCCATTCTCGATAAGGAACTGTTGACCTTGTTCGAAGTTTTCTGCACCAGACTTATGATTCGTCCAAGTACGGTAAATCATGAAACCCGCCAAAAGAAAGACAATGACCGGGATGACAAATTTAGACATAGTAAAACCTATTTATATTGAGTGCTGAATTTCGTAGTTAAAACTGAATGTGTTAATCAGTCGGCTTAAGCCGTGATTATGGTTGAGTCAAAAGGTAGTTGATCGTTTTCGCGATACCAGCAACGTCTTGGTGGCCAGCTGTCAGCACTTGGTATTTACCGTTGATGATAAAGGTTGGTACTGAGTTGATCTGACCTTTCACTGAGATCTCTTCTGCTTTTTTAACGTAGTCGAAAAGAGCGACTTGCTGTTCTTTGTTCAGTTGGTATGGGCTAACCAAACCACGAGAAGTAAACGCTGTCTCCAGCGCTTGTTGACGCTGCTCAGGTGTTGCATCTGCACCCATTTGAACGGCACCAAATAGGTCGTCCATGAACGCGTGGTCAGGCGTCGCATCAAGCTGCATCACTGCTGTGTAGTAGATCATTGCGCTGATTTGAGCGCTTTCGTTAAACGTCACGTGCATCTTGCCAATGGTTTGGTCTGTTAGAGATTCAATCTCTGGAATTGCACTTTCCATTTGACGGCAGTGACCACAGTTAAGAGAGAAGATTTCAGTGATCGGAGATAAGTTAAATTCGGTTAGAGCAGTAGGAAGCACTTCGTATTGAGCACCTTTTTGTGGCTCGTCTGTTTCACTACAACCCGCGATGATAAGTACGGCAGCGAGTGCTGTGATGAATTTAGTAAATGGTTTAAACATAATGTTTGCTCTAGCGTTGAGAAGTCGTGAGATTCTAACTATTTAGGACGAATTGGAAAACAATTATAAGGTAAATAAATGCAAACAGTTCGAACTAGCGAGTTAAGACAGTCTAGTTGACGGTTAACTGTGATCAATAGCACTTTTTTTGATGCAGGCTCTTTTGTCGAAAGTTTTCGTCTAAAGTTTTCCCCTCAGTGCCGATATAGACATTAGTGAATGATTTATCTGCATGAGTGGTTGGTGAAGTAATGAGATATTTAGCAATAATGTTAAGCATAGCTTTGGCAGGGTGTGAAACGACATTACCAACAGGTATGTTGGGCGATGATATGCTAGAAACTGCGCCGCAAACCGATTACGACTTGATGCATCCTGAATGGGGTGTGGTTCAAACGACTCATGTCGCGAGCAATCGTGGCTACACAATACAGAGCAACTCTCGTCAGCAAACAACCATTACCACCAACTATGGTCGAGGCGTATCAACCAATGATCCGCTAGAAGTTTTCCTCAGACAAAACCGTATCGATTTTGAAGTTTTACCGGGCAATCATGTAATGGTAAAGCTTGAGCAGCACGTGAACTTTAAAACAGGTTCTGCATTCCCTGAGCCTGCTTATAATCAATGGCTAGATACGCTAGGCAGCTATCTTGCTCAACGCCAAGATATTGATGTGGTCATAGAAGGGCATACTGATAATACGGGCACAGATCGAATCAACGATCCGCTTTCAGAGAAGCGCGCAAAAGAAGTGAAGGCTCGATTAGAGAGTAACTATGTGTCGAGTCGCTCCATTTATACTCGTGGCTTTGGTGAATATGTTCCAGCTTGTACCAACGCCTCTGCGCAAGGCAAGGCGTGTAACCGCCGTGTAGAATTGATGCTGATCGTAGCGAAGTAGTCGTTTGAACTTTCGTACCTCATTTGAAACGGCTTATGCTAAATAATAGACATAAAAAATCCCTCACATTTGAGGGATTTTTTGTATCTAGATTTTGTCGCTTTATTGCTTATGCAAACTGCTTTTCTAAGTAAGTCACGATATCTGAAGATTCGTACATCCACTCAGTTTTGCCGTCTTTTTCGATACGTAGACAAGGCACTTTCACACGACCGCCGCCAGCTTCAAGCTCTGCACGGTGTTGCTCGTTGTTTTTTGCATCACGAAGTTCAAATTGAACCGACTGACGTTTCATCGCGCGGCGCACTTTCACACAAAATGGGCACGCTTCGAATTGGTATAACGTGTGCGTTTTTGCTTGCTCGTTTACTTTGCTTTGCTCTTCTTGAGAACGCTTAACACCACGTGGGCTGAAAACAAAATTCAATAACAAGATGACACGACCTAAGAACCAACGGATAAACTTCATAACTCTCTCTACATATTTAAAATTAGCGTTACAATTTGCAGCATTATATACACAAGTTTTGCCAGATGCTTGCAACAAACCGCTAATATCTATTTTGTCCGTTCGATCGTGTGAGACTTAGCCACATTTAGCCCTAAACGCTTAGACAGTCGAGTCAGGTTTGCTCGGTCTGTTTTCAAAATACGGCCTGCTTGTGCCCAGTTAAAATTGGCATCTTCCAATACCTCAGTAATGATACTGCGTTGAAAATCATCTGTTGCACCGCGCAGCCCTGCAGAAAGATCGATCGTTGGTGTCGATAACGGTGTGTTCTTCACCTGTGTCGTCGCAATTGGCTGGTCTTGGTCGAGTGGACCACAATCTTCCTTGGTAATTGTCACCAGGTTTTTATTCGTGCTACGCGCCAATGCTTTCAATGCTGAACGACTGATCACGTGCTCAAGTTCACGAACGTTACCTGGCCAACCATAACGATTTAGGAAAGAAAGAACGTCAGAGCGGAACTTAACTTGGTTGATACCAAGTTTACGACGTGCTTGTTCTAAGAAGAAACCCGCTAATAGGCTGATGTCGTCACCACGATCTTTTAGTGCAGGTACTGCGATAGGGTACACACTCAGTCGGTGATATAAATCGGCTCTGAATCGCCCGTCTTCAACTTCTTGCTTTAGATCTCGGTTAGTCGCTGCCAATACTCGCACATCAATGGTTTGAATGTTGTCTTGGCCAACAGGTTGAATTTCGTTGTTTTGTAGAGCACGTAGTAGTTTACTTTGCGCGGCCAAAGGCAATTCACCAATCTCATCTAAGAACAGTGTGCCACCATCGGCTAACGCAAACTTACCTAAGCGGTTTTTGTCTGCGCCAGTAAACGCGCCACGAACGTGACCAAATAGTTCACTCTCTACCAAGTTCTCAGGAATAGCAGCACAGTTGACGTAGACCAACGGGTTACGTTTACGTTGCGATTGATGGTGCAGGGTACGAGCAACAAGCTCTTTACCAACACCAGTGTCACCATGAATCAAGATATTAAATTCAGACGGTGCGACAACGGCAATGTCGTTCTTAAGCGCGACCATGGTGTCACTGTTACCAATTAACTCGCCGCCGTCACGTTCCCAGGCTTCTACGTTCAACTCTTCCAGTAATTGCTTTGACTGTTTTGCTTGATGCTCAAGTTGCGAGAAGGTCAGTGCCATCTGCATAGTTGACGCTGCAATAGCTGCCAGCACCTCAAGGTTGCGGGCAGGAATATTCGCAAATACATCTGGTTTTAGGCTGTCCAGGGTTAGCACCCCTAACAATTTGTCACCAAACAGCAGAGGCAAACCCATGCAGGCGTGCATTGGTAGATCGCCGTCATGATCGATCAGTAAGCCATCGAAAGGATCAGGTAGCGAGCTATCAGCATCAAAACGAACAGGAGAGCGTGATGCGCAAATCTCATCAAAACGAGGGTGTTCTGAAATGATAAAGCGACGACCGAATGTATCTCGGCTGAGCCCTTGCATTGCTATAGGTACTAGCGTGTCGCCTTGAAGGCTTAAAAGCGCGACACAATCACACGTTATGGTTTTGCGAATGGCATCGATCAGGCGATTGAAACGATCTTGATCGTTCACACCACTTGCGAGGCCAATGGTCATTTCCATGAGGGTAGATGCGGAGATATCTTGCATAAAAAACTCTAACTGTGTGTGTTTATCTACATAATAGAGTCTTATTGACTTAAAAAAAAGGTCTTTTTGACATTTTTATAAGATGTATTTTGAAAGGAAAACCAGTAATGACGGAGATTGATAAAGTTGGCACTGATTGTGCAAAAGAGACAGCGAAGCCCAATTATAGCGCTGATTAAACAGACTATTCTTGATCTCAATCAATCAGGTGGCATTAATCAGGTTTCGCGATTTTTTGAAATGAAAACGAGTCAAAATAACTCAGTTTCTAAAAATAACTCAGGTTTCAGAAAATCGATAAGTCATTCTTAATTTTTAGTAGTCAAAATGACATATAGGTCATAAGGCTCAGTGTTCGGAGTAAATTCATGCTTAACAATGCACATATCGAAATCATCAAATCTACTATCCCTCTACTTGAGAGCGCAGGCCCAGCTTTAACTCAGCACTTTTATCAACGTATGTTCACACATAACCCTGAGTTAAAAGATATCTTCAATATGACTCACCAAAGAACAGGTCGCCAAGGCGTAGCACTGTTTGAAGCTATCGCGGCTTATGCAAAGAACATTGAAAATCTAGCAGCGCTAACCACAGCAGTTGAACGCATTGCACAGAAACACACAAGCTTTAATATTCAACCAGAGCACTACCAAATTGTTGGTTTGCACCTGATTGAAACACTACGTGAATTAGCTGCTGACGCGTTTACTCCAGAAGTGGAAGAAGCATGGACAGCCGCTTACCTATTCTTAGCTCAAGTATTCATCGATCGTGAAGCTGAACTTTACCTACAGCGTAAGCAAGCTGTTGGTGGTTGGGAAGCAGCGCGTGCGTTTGTGATTGCAGACAAAGTCGAAGAGTCAGCGCTAGTAACAAGCTTCATCTTACAGCCAAAAGACGGCGGTGAAGTTCTGGATTACACACCAGGTCAATACATCGGTATTGAAGTGAAACCTGAAGGCTCTCAATACAGCGAGATTCGTCAATACTCACTGTCTGATAAGCCAAACGGCAAGCAATACCGTATTTCTGTCAAACGTGAGGGACAAGGTCAAGAGGCACAAGGCGTTGTATCTAACCACCTACACGATATGGTTGCTGTTGGTGATGAAGTAAATCTTTACGCACCAGCGGGTGACTTCATGTATCAAGAGCGCAGCAAGCCAGTAACACTTATCTCTGCAGGTGTTGGTGTAACGCCGATGCAGTCTATGCTTGAGTTCCTAAATACGGAAGATAAAAACGAGCCAGTACTTTACCTTCACGCTTGTGAGAACGTAGGCCAACACTCTTTCACGACTCGTGTTAAAGACATTGTTGCCAACAAAGGTTGGGAAGCGAAAACGTGGTACATGAACAAAGACGAATCTGCATGTGAAAACACGCATCAAGGCCAAATGGATCTAGCGTCTATCTCAGACACTAAAGGCTTTGAAGAGAGTGACTTCTACATCTGTGGCCCGGTTGGTTTCATGAAGAACATCGTGGAACAACTAGACGCACTTAACGTTGATCGTTCACGCGTGCACTACGAAGTATTCGGCCCTCACGCTAACTTCTAATAGTTCTCGATAGTTCTATTAACACTCGCCTGAACTATTAACGACCTTGCCTATTCAAAAGGCCTCACATTGTGAGGCCTTTTTTGTTTGGAGGAGCGCTGAATCGAGAGGTCTCTAGAAAAGAGGGCTTGAGTTGATTAAGAACGCTTCGTCTTCTTAGACATGTAATCGGAATCAAAAAACTCAGGCCAGTACATTTTCACGTAACCACCTGCAACCCAAATCACTAGAATGGTCGCGATGGTTAGCTCAAAGAAACCAAACTTGTGTAGCCAATACCATTGTGGGTATTCCGCGCCGAAAAATGTGGTTAGACGATGCATGGCAATAGCGCTGATCACGGATGGGAAGGTGACGGCAGCAATTGAAGGTTGGAACTTCAGACGCATTAGGCGGATGTAACACAAGTAGATCAGCAGTGTCATTGTGATGGCAATGCCAGCCAAAGCGCCAGTCAGAATAGGATCTGGATTATCAAAGTTGACCAAGTAAGCGGCTAAAGACAAGTTTACTGGTGCGGCCATGATTGCCAGTGTTGGTCTTGCTCTGCGTGGCAGGTTTCCTTCGAACACCAAGCGGTACAATACCACTGGCAGCATAAGGAAATAGATACCGATACAAGTGGCCGCAAGTGTTTCTGAAAATACCGTATGGCCAAACTGTGTGCCCGCTAAAGAACTGCTGATCAAACCTACCGGATACAGAAACCAACTCGGTACAATGTTTGACATTTTGAAGTTGATGATCTGAAAACCAAAGAACAATACCATCATGGTAAAGTGCAGCAATAGCGCACAGAACCAAACTGGGTAGGCGATGACTGGCGATATCTCGGCTAAGTAGTCGCACAGAATCAGCAAAGCCATGCTCATTGGTGCCATTAAGCTACCCACTAATGGGTGACGTATGTCATTAAGGAAGGTATTAAAGCTCGTTAGATAACGGAGTAAAACAGGCAGCAATAATAGCGCACCGAATGAAGCGAGGTAGGGACGAATGATCTCACCAATGCCCGGGATATATAGCGCCCAAGCTTGTCCTAGCCCAATAACGCCAAGTGCTAAAGACGCCTGAGATGGCGGCACATTTTTTACTTGGGTTAATCTTCTCCAGTTCAACGACTTGCTCCGACTTAGTTAATTACAGAATATTGGATTATTTGCTTTAGTTAGAGCCTGTAAGTATTTCATCAATAGATTTTGAGGGCACTCAACTAATTTTGAGTGGATGATACCAAGTTTAACGTTTGCTTTTTTGATTTTGATACGGAATCGGGAGATTAAGCACGTTGAATGTGTGCTTTTGTTTCATGAGTCTTTTGTAATTAACGCACTTCCTCTTGTTGAGGCAGGTCTTGTTGTCTTAACTTCTCGTTTTTCAGCGTGCGGTTCAGTAGTTGGCTGTAAATCGGCTGACCCCCTAACATCTGCGCAATGATTACGGCACCTAGACAGGTGATGATCAACGGTAGGATAAGGTAGTAGTTATTGGTCATCTCGATAACCAGTAATATACCCGTAATTGGTGCACGCACGGTTGCAGCAAATAAAGCGCCCATACCTGCAATCGCAAACATGCCCGGCTCGATATTCAGTTCAGGAAAGAATGCCGCGGCGATAAGCCCAAATGCGTAACCAAAGAGTGTGCCGAGTGCAAGCATCGGCGCAAAGATACCGCCCGGAGCACCAGAGCCAAAACAAAGCAAAGTGGTGATAACACGCCCTAGAAAGATCAGTAGCAATATGTTGGTGCTGTAGCTGCCATTAGTGATATTCGGGATGATACCAATACCACCGCCAGTCAATTCCGGGATATAAAGCAGCAACAAGCCAAAACAGCCACCAAGCAGGGTTCCGGTTATCAAGTAGCGTTTGCGGTCGTTCTTATGTATTGCCACAAACATATCTTGCGAAAGTGTTATTAGCTTATTGAAGATCACGCCAAATACGCCGAACAACACGCCAAGTAATAGGAACAACCACAGTGCACTCAGTTCAGGCGGTTGGTATTGAGGCATTGTGATAACGGCAGATTGGCCATTGATCGAACGAAATACAATGTTGGCTGAGATTGCAGAGATGATGACGGCTTTGATTGAAATGAGTGAGTAGCGAAATTGTGGTCGCATCTCTTCAACAACGAACATAATCCCAGCCAATGGAGCATTGAACGCAGCAGCCAAACCGCCAGCCGCACCAGAAGCGAGCAGTGAATGTCGAGTATCGTCATCTTTCACTCGGAATATGTCAGTCACCATACGTCCGATGCTTCCGCCCATTTGCACGGTAGGCCCTTCACGACCTAACACCATGCCAGAGCCTAACGCGCCCATACCACCAAAGAATTTCACAGGAAGTACTCGCCACCAACGAACAGGTCGCATCCCGTCCATCGCGCCTTCTATTTCAGGGATACCTGAGCCGGCAGCTTCTGGAGCGAAACGGTGAACGAGGAAATAGCCAATGAAAGCGAATGCAGCACTAATAAGGAAAGCCGCAAGCCAAAGTGGTAAATAGCTACCGATTTCATCTTTCAGCCAATCGGTACGAGTTTCTGTGATGAAATGAACCGCAACCTCGAAATAGGTGCCCACCACGCCAGCAAGGATACCGACAATGCAAGAAAGGAAAAGTACTGAAGCGGGTGTTTTGTCTCTAGAGAGAAATTGGTTGATAGCATCCCTTGGCATTTTTGCTAAAAGGGATTGCTTAATTCTCTCTCTATTGGTCATTTAAGTTTGGTTCCTGAGTTGATGCGGGGAGGGCCTTAGTAAATTATACGCCTCCTCTGCATATCCTATAGCAGCAAAGATGCAAAGTTGAATTTCATTTATGAAAGAAGTGTATTACATAAATGGAATGTATGGACAATATAGTGTAATCGCCGTCACAGTTTTGATCGATTCTCAGGTAGCAACTTGTATTACGCCAAAAATGAACCATAGTTAAATCGTAAAGCAACATAACGAACCGCAAGGAGAAGTGAGGTTTTACACACAATTTGGATGGATTCAGAAACAAAGTTTTTAGTTCCTCGTTAAATGTTCAGGTCGATATTTAAGGCTTCCTGATTCGCGAACTCACGATTGAGTAACGAGGGTGAGGCGTACTGACAAGTACGCCTTTAGTCCGTCTGGAGCATCCAAAATTCTGCTTTTCACTTCAATTATCTATTTATCTGCTCAAAGTCTTTACACTTCGTTAAGCACTGTATCTCTGTTAATCAGCTTAACCCTCTATTTAGTTAACCCATTCTTCTGCTCGCCAATCTGAGTATAAACAAGCGATTGGGGTCAACTTTTTGGTAATTGAGTATATACTCCCTTAAAAAGGAGAACTGATATGACTAAAAAAGTTCCTACAAACATCATTACGGGTTTCTTGGGTGTTGGTAAAACGACAGCCATTTTGAATCTGCTTAAAAACAAACCTGAGAATGAAAACTGGGCTGTTCTGGTTAATGAGTTCGGGGAGATCGGCATAGATGGCGCATTGATGACGGACCAAGGTGCTTTGATTAAAGAAGTGCCGGGCGGTTGCATGTGTTGTACAGCGGGTGTACCTATGTCTGTAGGTATTAATGCTTTACTTCGCCAAAAGCCAGACCGCTTGTTGATTGAGCCAACAGGCCTTGGTCACCCTAAACAAGTGATTGCGACGCTGACTTCTGAGCAATACACGCCATACGTTGATCTCAAAGCGACGCTTGGTTTGGTTGACCCACGAAATCTATCCAATGAAAAGTACACGTCGAATCAGAATTTCAATGATCAACTAGACAGTGCCGATGTGATTCTTGGTACTAAGGTTGACCTTGTTCATTCTGAAGACATCGATGTGTTTAATGATTGGGTGACGGATCAAACGCCGGCCAAAGTCTTCCATAAGCTAATTCATGATGGTGAAGTGCCATTGGAAGTGTTGGACATTGAAAGAGTGTATGGCAGTGCTTCATCTCATCTTGAAGCGCACCATCACGATCACGCTGACCAAGAACCTCAATTCCAACTTCCTCCCGGTGAAGCTTTCATCCGTAAAGAGAATAAAGGGCAGGGCTACTTTAGTTGTGGTTGGTTGTTTGGAGCAGAGCATAAGTTCGACTTCGATGCGCTATTCTCAATGTTGTCGGATCTAACGGCTGAGCGTGTAAAAGCCGTAGTGAACACCGACCAAGGTTGCTACGCATTTAATGTGGCGAATCAAGTTGTATCTGTGAACGAAATTACGCTTGATGGTTTTGAATCTCGATTGGAAGTGATCGACTCACAACTCATGCCGTGGGGCGATCTCGAGCAGATTCTACTCAAGCTGTGTGGCATCAAATAGCCTCATTTTTGCTGTTTGAACCAATGAACTCGGTGTTTACTTCGTTTAAGGCGGGGTAAACACCAGATTAAATGAGAAAGTTTGCGTTATATCACGATAAATGTGAGATAAATCACTCTAATTACTTTATAGTGCTCGGCTGAAATAAGAATGTAGGCTGTCTGCTTAAGGAACCCGTAACAATGTCATTTTCCTCTCAAGGTTTTGCTCCTGAATTAGTCAAAGCGTTGACTGAGTGTGGTTATGAAAAACTCACTCCAATTCAACAAAAAGCGATTCCAATGGCTCGTAAAGGCCATGATATTTTTGCTACTGCTCAAACCGGTACGGGTAAAACAGCGGCATTCTCATTGCCTGTTATTCAGCACCTACTGAACAGCGGTAAAAAAGCATCTCGAGGAACGGCTCGCGGCCTTATTCTTGCTCCAACTCGTGAGCTTGCTGCGCAGATCGCTCAAAACATCAAAGACTACGTTAAATACACTGAACTAAGCGTTTCAGCCGTTTACGGTGGTAACAAGATGTCTTCACAGGTTCGTCAATTAGAGCTGGGTGTGGATATTTTGGTTGCGACTCCAGGCCGCTTAGAAGAGCACTTAGAAGCGGGTAACGTGTCTATTGCCAACCTAGAATTCCTAGTGTTTGATGAAGCCGACCGTATCCTAGATATGGGTTTCATCAATGCCGTTCGTAAGATCATGTTGGATGTAGAAACCTCTCCACAAATCATGATGTTCTCTGCGACAACATCGACTCAGTTGAACCAATTGTCTGTTGATATTCTACGTAAACCAAAACGTATCAGTGTTGAGCGTGAAAACTCAACGGCTGCAACTGTTGGTCACGTGGTTTACCCAGTGGATCAAGAACGTAAAACTGAACTGCTTTCTGAGCTTATTGGCCGTAAAAACTGGCGCCAAGTGCTTGTGTTCGTGAACTACAAAGAAACAGCGAACGATGTCGTTAAAGAGCTTAAGCTAGACGGTATTAAAGCGGTACTTTGTCACGGTGATAAAGCGCAAAGCGCTCGTCGTCGTGCTTTAGACGATTTTAAAGAAGGCAGAGCGCGTGTAATGGTAGCAACAGACGTTGCGGCTCGTGGTCTTGATATCGAAGACTTACCACACGTAATTAACTACGACATGCCTTTCCTAGCGGAAGATTACGTTCACCGTATTGGCCGTACAGGTCGTGCTGGTAAACAAGGTCACGCAATCTCTTTCGTTAATCGCGAAGAAGAGCTGACTGTTGTTCAAGTTGAAAAATTGATTCAACAGCGTATTCGCCGTGTTGAACAACCGGGTTATGAGCCGAAGAAGCGTGATGCTTACATTGAAAAGCTGAACACTAAGTCGGCTTACAAAAACCGCCAAGGTCGTAAAAACAATGCGAACGAAGAGCCTCAAGATCAAGCAAGCGCAGAACGTCGTTTGACTATGATGAAGCGAATTAAAAACCGTCGTAAGTAAAATTACGGTTGGTAATGAAAAAGAGCCACTGTATTGTGGCTCTTTTTCGTTGTGTCGCTAAATACAAGGTCGCTCCTTACAAAGACAACTCAACAAGCTGAACACTCAAATAAAAATAAGTCGATAAGGTAATAATATGGATAGCGCGCTACTTTGGGCTTTTATTCCCACGTTTTTCTTTGTATCAATCACGCCCGGCATGTGTATGACCTTGGCGTTAACACTGGGCATGAGCATCGGTTACAAGCGTACATTATGGATGATGGTCGGTGAACTGGCTGGCGTCGCGGTAGTTTCAGTGGCCGCAGTATTAGGTATCGCATCTATCATGCTGAACTACCCATGGTTGTTTACAGGCTTCAAGTTTGTGGGTGCAGGGTACTTGTTCTACTTGGGTGTTCAGATGTGGCGTTCAAGAGGAAAACTGGCGATCAGTACTGATAATCAAACAACCAAAGTCAGCAATGATTGGGACTTGGTGGTTCAAGGCTTTGTTACTGCGATTGCAAACCCGAAAGGCTGGGCGTTTATGATTTCTCTGCTGCCTCCTTTTATCAACAGCAGTAAAGATTTAGCACCTCAGTTGATGATTCTGGTTTCTATTATCTTAGCTTCTGAATTTGTTTGCATGACTCTGTACGCGACAGGTGGAAAGAGCTTAAAACATATGCTGGGCAAAGCCGATAACGTTAAGTTAATGAACCGCATTGCGGGCACCTTGATGATGGGCGTAGGTGTGTGGTTGTTCGTGAGTTAACTGTGATTAACGGTATTGCGATTAACGAGAACGGGTAGAGAGATCCCCGACTCAGTCGTTCCTCCTTCTCGAGGATGACGATGAGCTCAAGGGCTAGGACTCTTGTTTCAACCGAAGATTGATAGAATAGAAAAAGAGCGATAGGGCATTTAACCTTATCGCTCTTTTTGATTTTACCTAGCTAGATGTTAGAAATGCTTCTGATTTTAGCCAGTTTTACCGATTAAACCGCGATTTCCCCACCGTCTTCACGACGAATCACAACCGTTGATGCTCTTGGGCGAACATTGCCTTGAGTTTGTACAGTTGCATCGTCTGATGATGGCCAGTTTGCAGGGTGTTGAATGTTCACAAACAGTGATTTGAAATCTGGGCTGATGGTAAAGCCAGTCACTTCACAACCGTTTGGACCCACAAAGAAGCGTTTAAGCTGTGCCTGGTTGTTTGCATCAATCACCGCGCTGTTGCCTTTGTCGTCCGTTAACTGAGATGGAACTACTGCCAGCATTTGGTCGTTGGTGTACCCAGTAACTTCGTCTGCACCGTTATCTGTTTGAATCCACAAAATGCCACGAGCATCACACGCTAAGCCGTCAGGGCTCGCGAATTGGTTCATGTCTGTTAGTCCTGAGCGGTTGATAGATTTATCTTCCACTGCAGGAGAGCCGAATACAAAGATATCCCAATCGAATTCGCCAGCCGTTTTACCTTCATCCCAGCGGATAACATGACCAAACTTGTTGTTTACGCGAGGGTTCGCTGAATTGGCTTCTTTGCGCTTATTGTTGTTCGTTAGCGTTAGATAAGCCGTACCTGTCATTGGGTCTACAGAGCACCATTCAGGGCGATCCATTGGCGTTGCGCCTACAAGGTCGGCTGCGCCTGCGGTATTAACGATAAGTGCGGCTTGAGAGTCATATGAATCACCTAGCTTGCCGCCGTTTGTGGTTTTGCTGCTGAGTGTTAATGGTAACCATGTACCTGAACCGTCGTCGTTGAACTTAGCGACGTAAAGCGTGCCTTTGTCCATGTATTTGTCGCCCGCGCTTAGGCGGTTGCTTGGCTCAGCGTCACGCGGGTCCCATTTTGCTTCAGAAACAAATTTGTAGAGGTATTCGAAACGAGAATCGTGGCCAGAGTAGAATACGATCGGTTCTCCTTCGGTCAACTTACCAAATGTACAGCCTTCGTGACGGAAACAACCCAGTGCAGAACGTTTTTTAGCGCGAGAGTTTGCTGTGTATGGGTCGATTTCAACAATGTAGCCGTGACCGTGTGCTTCATTACGGTAATCGTCCATTGGTGAATCAGCGGTTGGTGTTACATCAAAACGTGCGAACTCATCCAAGCGTTCTTGTTTGTCACCAGAAAGTGTGTCCCAACCGTAGCGAGTTTTGTCAGTAGCGATACCGATACGTTCTTGAGCTGGTGTCGTTGTACCTTTATTGACGAAGTAACCTGGCCAGTTCTCTTCACAAGTTAGGTAAGTGCCCCAAGGTGTGTAGCCGTTGCCACAGTTATTCAATGTTCCACGAGCTTGGCTACCGTCTTGTGAGAATTTGGTTTTGGTAAACTCACTGTGAGCGACAGGGCCAGACAGGTCCATCACAGTTGCGCCAGTGTAGCGACGGTTAAGTGGATCGTTATCGACTATTACCCATTGATTGCCTTCAAGCTTAACGCGAACCACACTCACGCCGTGTGCGTTGATCTCTTTACGTACTTCATCAATGTTAGGACGAGCGCCTTCATTGTATGTAGGGCCATTAGCGTGCAGGGCTTTTTGGTCAATGTATTCGTGGTTGATCACCAACAAACCGTCATTGCTGTTGCCGTCGAGTGGGAAGAAGTGCATGCCATCGTGGTGCATTCCCAGTGCGTTGGCTTGGTCTTGTGCGTTGTTTGTACCGTCTTTTAACCAAGCATTACCTTGCTTGTTAAGTGGCGTACCCCAAGGAACAAGCACTTGTGCTGTGTAACCTTTCGGTACGACAACACTGTCAGTCAATGAGCCTTTAACCGATTCAAACGCTAGAGTCGCGGTGCTTTTCTGCGCGCCTGTTGCTTGCATTGTTGCGGCGTTAGCTGTGCTGTGACCCGCTAAACCAAACGCGCCAAAAGCGGTCATTGCACTGATGCCTAAACCGCCTTTTAATACATTTCTTCTTGAAAGATTTGCATCTAGAACTTCTTCGAAGGGTTTGTTTTTACTCTTGTTAAAACGAGTGCTATCAAATGTTTCCTTGCTCATCGCGACTGCTTCCTATTGGCTGACTTTATTATTCGTTATTTATGACTTACCCGCCTACTAGGGCGTGTTGACCTTTTGCGGTTAAATTTTGTTCGAGATAAAAGCGTTTTAATCGCGGCGAGGGGGAAGTAGCCTAGTCATTCTAAGCAAATCCTCCTCAACAAAGAGTAAAACGCTTTTTGCGGGGGCGCCCAGATCGAACCCTTCGGGCAGCGTTTGCTGGTCATTTCTACTGCGTTATCGGCTTCTCATGTAGGCTAGCTACACATCGAAGCCTCTGCCTTGTATAAATACCCAGCAACTCGCTGCAAAAATCAGCTCAAAAGATCAACACGCCCTAATTAATTGGTTAATAAGTTGGGTAAATGTGTGACCAATCGTGAAGCAGTTAAGTGACAGATTTTTATAGTTTTCATTAAGCTTTTGTTTCTGTAGCACGATTTTTGCCATAACACTTCTCATGCAAGACAAAACACTTGGGGATTGGGTTAGAACTGTGTATAAATGCTTAATCAAATGAAAAGAGAGACAGTTATGAAATTAGATAAAATCGAAAACAAAAATCGTCGCCTACGCAAAAAGCTATACCTAGGTGAATTCGCGATTCTGGGTTTTGAAGTAAGCTGCAAGACATCGATTACTGATTTTGATCAATACGATGTGTTCATTGACGAGTTCATCGATTTCATCGACAGCATCGGTCTGTGCTTTGGTGGCGGTGGTCTTGAGCTGTTTGAAGGTTTCTTATGCTCTATTGAGCGCTACCGTTCAGTGACAGAAGCAGAGCAACTGCAAGTTGCACAATGGCTTGAAGCGCGTGCTGAAGTAACGAAAGTTGAAGTAAGCGAGCTTATTGACGCAAACTACGCGTTCTAAATTGATGTTGTTCTGTTAGCTTTGCTTAGAGGTCTATACGACTTTTAGAACGAGCAACAATACACAAAAACAGAGGCCGAATCGGTATATCGATTCGGCCTTTTTGCGTTTTCTTCCTTTCATATTCTTTTTTTATGTTTCCCTTTTGCTTTGTGAGGCGACTAATTTCTCTTAAATATCAGTGCTCTATGGCTACTTATCTGGGCTGTAATAAGTTTGGATAAACTTGTGAGACTTTTATGAGAATTCAATGAAGTTGCTGATAGATTTGATCGCCATTCTTAGAGTCAACAACACCACTGTTCGTGGCTGACTAGATAACACGTCTTTCGATGTTATTGATTCGCCAGTCACGAAAGGACTCGATAAAGGATGGAATCAAAATGAATAAACGTACTCAAATCAGCTTAGTGATTGGCTCAGCGATGTTCGCTTTTGGGGCTGTTCAAGCTCAGGCAGCCCAGCTTGAGGTGACTGTCACCAATGCCACAAAAGGGATCTACTTTACGCCAATCTTGGCTGCGGCTCATGATTCAAGCTTGTTCATGTTTAGAACGGGGGAGGCAGCTTCTGCTGAGTTGGAATCCATGGCGGAAGGTGGCGATATTTCAGGTCTATCTAGTGTTATTGCTAACGCGGGCGGCGTGGTGGTTGAGAATCCAGCAGCCGGAATTCTCAATCCAGGCGTCGCAACTACGTTTGATATCGATACGGGTGATTTAGCTTACTTGTCACTCGGCGCGATGTTGTTGCCGACCAATGATGGCTTTGTTGGATTAGACAGTTGGAAGATCCCAACTCAAGCGGGCACCTACAAAGCCACACTCAATGGTTATGACGCAGGTACAGAAGCCAATGATGAGTTGGCAGGCAGTATGCCAAATCCTCCCTTTATTACCTTTGGTGCTGGTGGTACTGGTGTGGAGACTGCCGTGTCTAACGCTAAGGTTCATATTCATCCGGGTAACATTGGTGATAGTGACGCGGCGGGCGGTATAAGTGACCTCGATAGCAGTAGTCATCGTTGGTTAAACCCTGTTGCAACTATCACCATTGTTGTTAAGTAAGGGGGATGTATGAAAGCTAGAATTCTATTTATCGCTGCCTCTGTTGCCGTGTTAGCCGGTTGTCCTGATGATGACGATGATTACTATCGCTATGATGTGAGTGTTACTAACCTCACGCCCAACCAACCTATGTCGCCACTTGCGGTGCTGACGCACAACACCAGTTTTGATCTGTTTGAAATCGGGCAAAGTGCTTCCGTTGACCTTGAATACTTAGCTGAAGGCGGCAGCAATGCTGAACTTATCGCGCTTAGCGACAGCGACGCTAATGTCTATCAAGGTATCTCAGGCAATGGGCTAATTCTTTCGGGTGAGCAAGACACGGTGTCTATTCGTATCGACCCAAATCAAGAGGAATATATCTCAGTTGCCTCTATGTTGGTGAACACCAATGATGCGTTTGTTGGTGAATCTGGTTTATCGCTGAAATCTTTGGCGGTGGGCGACACGTTCGTTATGAACATGAATGTGTGGGATTCAGGAACTGAGCTCAACGATGAGCTTGCTGCAACCATTCCGGGACCAGCAGGCGGTGGTGAGGGCTTTAATACCACACGAGACGACACCGATGTAGTGAGTTTTCATCCTGGTGTCATCAGCCAAGATGATGGTCTTGCGACCTCCGCATTAAGTGGCAACCATCGTTTCCTTAACCCCGGTGCGCGAATTACCATCACTCGCACTGAGTAACTAGTTGAATACACGATGAAAGAATTCCTGCTCTGTTCCGGTCAATTGAAAGGTGGGCAGACTCAGAATAGAGCAGGGATCATGAATAGTGCTGCGGTAAATTTGATGGCAAACATATTGCTGGTCGAAGACGACGATGATTTGGCCGAGCTGGTGCAGATGCACCTCAAGTTCCAAGGGCATGATGTTGTAAGAACCAATTCAATTGAAAAGGCTCAAGCGTTATATCAGGGAAGCCAGTTTGATTTGATCGTGCTTGATCGAGGCTTACCTGATGGCGACGGTCTTGATTTCTGTCGATTGCTACGTCAGCAAGAAGACTGGGCGCCTGTGTTGATGCTTACAGCTAGAGACACTGAGCTAGATAAGGTCTTAGGCTTAGAAGCCGGGGTCGATGACTACATTACCAAGCCTTTCAGCGTTCTTGAGTTTCAAGCTCGAGTAAGGAATATACTGCGTCGCTTAAGTCACTCTGAAGCAATAGTGAAAGATCCGCAGTCAACCGAATCCGTAATGAGTTTTGGCAGGCTTACCATCCAACCTGAGCGTCATCAGGTTTCATTAAATAATCAAGATGTCCCACTTACCGCAACCGAGTTTACGTTACTTCACTTTTTAGCTACCCGACCGGGGCGCGTCTATAGCAAAGACGAGCTGCTCAATCACGTTTGGAATACCGATCATTCTGGGTATCACCACACGGTGTGTAGCACCGTTAACCGTTTGAGAACTAAGTTGGCCGTGCCGAATAGCGACGATGACTTCATCAAAACCGTGTGGGGTGTGGGCTATAAGTTCGAATCGAAAGTTTAGGGTTATGTGTCGCATCTTAAGCTTAAGAGGCATCGAGGAGAGAACATGAGTTTCAAATCGCGTTTAGTGCTGTTTACCAGTTTGTGGTTTCTGCTCGTGAGTGTGGTTATCGCCTATACCTATCATTGGCAAAAAGAGACTATAGAACAAAGAACTAAGCAGAGCTTACATAAAGATCTCGCGCTGCACATGCGTGATGATAATCCTCTGATGATTGGCACGGACTACAACCCGAAAGCACTCAAATCCATATTTCATACCTTGATGTTGATTGGTCCCGATTTCGACATCTACTTTCTCGACAGTCAGGGCAATATCACGACACACGCCGCACCAGAGGGCACTGTGTTGGCAAACCAGATAGACTTAGCACCCATTAAACAATTCTTAAATGACGAGCCTTATCCGATTCTGGGTGAAGACCCGATCAACCCTGAATCTCGTAAGGTATTCTCTGTTGCTGCGATTGAAGAGTTGGGTTCTACGGTGGGGTATCTGTATGTGTTGATTGGCAGTAACCGCCATACCGTCATTGCCAATTCACAAGTCGATACGCCTTATATGGCGCTAGCCGGGCTTATGCTGATCTCTATCTTAGGCTTTGCGATTGGCGCTTACCTGCTCGTAAAACGTAGCCTGTTGAACCCTATTGAAGAGGTTACCAATAAGCTACAACAGCAAGCAGAGCAAGATTTCCGCCTCGACCCCAACTTCATACATCAAGTACCGGAGTTGGTGCCGATCGCACGCTCTTATCAGTTGATGGCGAAACACATTCAGCAGCAATTCTTACAGCTTGAGTATCAGTCTTCACATCGTAGACAAAGTTTATTGCAACTGAGCCATGATTTGAAAACACCGTTATCAAGTGTGTTGGGTTACTTAGAAACATGGAAGATCCAAAACCCTCAATCGGATTCACTGATTGATGTCGCGTATCGCAATGGTAATAAACTGTCTGAACAATTGCATTCACTGCTCGACAGTGCCAAACATGACAATCCTGTCCCTACCTATCGATACGCATCGATAGATTTGAATGGGTTGCTTAGCGAGTGCTTAGAAACGATTCAGAGTCAGTACCGCCATAAAGATGTCGAACTTAAGGTTGATATACCTGATGGAGTAAAAGCAGCTGGTGACAATGACTTGCTTGAAAGGTTGATTTTGAACTTACTAGACAATGCGTTGAGGCATAGCCCAACTGGAACAGTAGTTTCACTGAGTGTTGATTTAGAACCGGATTCGAAGCGGGTGAAGGTGGTGATTCAAAATGAGGTGGAGCAGGAAGCACCGAATGGTTCATTGGGAATAGGAACCAAGATCGCGCAGTCTATACTGATGTTGCATCACAGTGTGCTAGAAACAACAAAGGCAGAGAACTCATTTCAGCAAAGCTTTTACTTGCCTTCGGTATAGTTCTGTCTGCCTTTGGTTTAGCTTGGTGTGTATTTACGTAGAAGCAACGTTAAGCGTCTTTGCTGCCTTCGTTACCTTCGTTCACTTTTGCGTAGAAGTGAAGTAGCTCAGTTAATTCTTTAACCCAACCAAATGCATCTTTAGGTGCATTCTTTAAAATCTTTTCTACTTTCTCACAGTGCACTTCGATTGCGATTGCTTCTTCAAGGTTGAAAGAAATTGAGTAGAAGTGCCAAAGCAGTAAGCGAGTCATTCGCTCGATGTTCTGTTGCGAGTTATCCGACTCTGAGAAGGCTAGGTTCACTTCACCAAGCGCGATAGCTGTCATTCGAAGCATTGCGTCAAATTTCGCTGATTGCATGCGTTCTTCGCTGGTGACTTCTTCTTGTTCAAACGTGAACAATTCTGTCATTGCGTCTTCAGGAACAAGGCGATGGATCATTCTTAAACTAAATTCTTCTAGTTCATGACGAGGCATGGTGATTAAACAATTTAAGGTGTAGTCGCGTTGCATGGTGTTCTCTTGAATCAGCAAAAAGGTCGGACAGTTTAATGGAGAAGCGAGCTTAGAAAAAGCAGATTTTAGATAAGCCTACCTTTGCAGACTTATCTGGATGCCGCATACCTGAAAACTAGCGAAAATGGTGAATATAAAAAGCGTTACGCTTTACTATGACTTGGCGGTTGGTATTGCATGGACTGGTCGTTTCTCATAAAAATGTTGCTCGCAACCAAACTGCCAATGCAAATCGAACCAAGGGCGAGCCAAGTCATCGCATCGGGAATCTCGTTAAAAAGCGGGATGGCTAACAAGGTTGCTACTGCGGGGGTTGCACTGCCAAAGGCGGCAGAACGTTCAGCCCCTAAGGTATTGACCGCATAAAGGTAAGTGAACGCCGCTATTAAACCCGCCCCAACGCCTTGCACAGCTGAATGAACGGCAAGCTCTGTGTAGGGCCAATTAGCGATAGGTGTATCCATTAGATGGCTTGGGAGTGTTCCGGTCAGGATTAGGACGAGTAACAGCAAAGTAGAGCAGAGCGAAATAAAACCGGCACTGACTAACGCATTAAGATTAGCGACACGGGCAGATATGGTAAACGTTGCCCACATTAAGCTTCCGCATAAAAACAACAAATGGCCTTTGGTGTACTCAAAGTTGAAGCTGCTTAAGCTACTTCCCAAAAACAACACAATACCGAGCAAGACCAAACCTAAACCGACAACACGGTGTCGGCTGAGCGGCTGCTTAAAAAAGAGTACGGCAATTCCTGTTACGAAAAGAGGGAGCGTGCCCGGAACAAGAGCACTGCCATGTGATACCGGAACAAACTGCATGGCCGTTCCTGCAACAAGCAGATAAGGCAATCCGCTACCGACAAACATACCCGTTAGATACCGTTTAGGGACTTCAGCAATCACGCTGCGTGCTTTCCATATCAGAGGCAATAAAACCAAAGCCGGTATGAGAAATCTTGTGAGAGCGATATCTGCAGGTGTTAAATCTGAATTTGCGCCGCCTTTAAGAGAAAGGAAAAAACTCGCCCAAATGAGCAGAGTGATGGTAATTGATAGATAGCCAAGATTCATAATAAACAATGAAAGTGAATGATGACTAATTATGGAGGAGAGCTCGTGCCTTAAGTTGGCAAGTTTCGTTCTAACTTGACCTATCATTGCGGATTTCTGCTAACATTCTTTCAATTGTTAACGAATTTAACTAATGAATGGCTTTCACTATGGACAGAATTGATAGACATCTTCTCGAGTTGCTGCAAAAGGACGGTAGATTGACCACGGCAGAGTTAGCTGATGAAGTAGGCTTATCCCCGTCACCTTGTGCTAGACGTATCAAAAGGCTTGAAGAAAAAGGCATTATCGACAGTTACCGCGTGAGCTTATCGCGAGAGAAGGTGGGTGTGGCGATGAGTGTGTTTGTCGAAGTGAGCCTAAACAACCACCAAGAAGTGTCGATCGATAAGTTCGAGGGAGCGATTGTCGAGATGGAGGAGGTGATCAGCTGTCATGTGGTGTCTGGCGCTTATGATTATCTGTTAGAAGTCGTTAGCCCGAACTTGATGGCCTACGAGGCATTTACAAGAAAACTTCAAAGGCTCTCTAACGTGAAAGACATTCATACTCACCTTGCGATAAGACAAGTAAAAGGTAATGCGCCACTGCCAATTTATACCGATTAAACCAAAATAAGAGCAGTAACGCGGCGGTAAAGTGAGCTGAAAACGAAATGGTTTGATCTTTAAAGAAGAGCGAGAAAGTTACCAAACATCTCTCACAGGATGACAAACTCACGGCAATAAAAAACGGAGAACCTCGTGAAAGGTACTCCGTATATGTAGGTGCAAAACTTAGTGATACTTAAAGTTAGAGATTGAACAATCCCCAGTTTGTGCATTAATTCTGAATGAAAAAGCATGTGAATGGTAATCCACACCATCATTCCAAATTGTTTCTCCAAATATCTTACATAGCTCTAGCTCACTTACTGAACCGAACTCTTCCATGTGTTTAGCTACAGATAAAAGTTTACCTCTTATCTCTGCAGTCCATTCCGTGTTACTCAAGCAGTTGAAAGCCATAGTCTTTTGCATATTACCTAGCCAAAATGTTTCTTGTTATTAAGTTATATGAAGATTCATGATAACAATTTTCTGGCGTTTGTAAATCTATTTTGTGATGAATATCTCACATACTCGCTTGCATTGGTCGGAAATTGAACTTTATTGTTGATAGTTAGCACATTAGTTTTACAACTTATTGATAAATCTTTGATTAGCGAGCTCTTAGAATAGTATGAAGTGGGTAGAGCATATTAATCGGAAAAGTCCAGTCAAACAGTGAGGTGATCTAATGGCTTCTTCAGTTTGATACATCGCTTATTGGTTGGTTTGTGTGGCGTGCTTCATCAATCATCGTAGCTTCTCTACGGTATATTGACGACAGCTGCCGGAATTTTTCACTGAGTGTATGGAGATCTCGGGAGAGTGATTGTGAGCTTTGTACGTGCACTTGTGCACTTTCTGTTTGTCTCGGTAGTTTTGCTCTAGCACAATGTTTAGCGACGGCTTGCCAAGAGTGTGTGAGAGACTCAGCTCCATCTAACTCGGTAGACACAACGTATGCCTGTTTTAATAGAACCTCAGAGACATCGTAAGCGGTATTCATATGACTATTGAGCTGTACATTAAACCTTTGCTCGTACTTTGCCCAAAGCTCAACGATCTGCTTTTTGGTGAAATGTTTGGATAACAGCGTTTGTGACTTGTAGGTTGAGAGAACTTGGTTGAATTCTTTGGTGTATTGGTTGTAACGTCCTTCAAATGAGAGCTGGCGATCCAGCAGTAGTTGCCAGTTTTCACTGCTACATTGGTTTGCTAGCACGACATTAGCACTCAAAGGTACACACACAATGATAACCTTCACCCAAAAACTCATGACTTTCCTCTACTTACCGCGTTCTCTATAGAGAGTATAGATGAGCAGCAGCATGAGTTGATGTACACTTGAAAGATACCTAAAACGGAAGAGCTGGTGGATTTGATGAAAAAAGCGCTGATCGCTTTACTTGTGTTGTTAATATTGGGCGGAGGAGGAGCTGCGTATTACTTCTTGGTCATGAATAAAGACCCAATTCCACCAGAGAAAATGGAAGAGCCAGCTGTAGAAGTTACTCAGCAGTCAGAATTCGACCGGGCACCCATCATGGATCTGCAGCCTGAACCAGAACAGACGGAATTTTACGTTTTGGATAGAAAGCTTGAAGTGGTAGAGCAACCTGAAATTGATGGGTTGATAACAGATTATCTCTACAAAGGTGAAAAAGTCGAAGTATTAGAGAAACAAGGCGAATGGGCTCGTATCTCTGATTATATTGTTCTCAAAGAAGGTGGCCCGCAGACAGCTGAATGGGTGTCTATGTCAGGTCTATCTAATGATGAAGTGATTATCTCAGAAAAAGAAAGCAAAGAGATATTAGATTCCTATTTGGTTAAGTCTGATGACCTCAAGATCCATCAAGAGAAATTCCGTAATTCGGTGGCTAAACTGATCTCTGAAGGGGAGTGTGCCCCAAGTGATTTTGAAGAACTCGGCGGATGGGTGAAATCGGTTAAGTACAGCAATCGAGATGTTTATTTTATTTATTGTGGCGGGTTGTCCATTGAAAACAAAATTTATCTTGATGTAAATACAAATGAAATATTTACGAAGTAGCAACCCACGCTCTATTTATTAATGATTTTAATTAAGCCCACTCATAGATTGAGTGGGCTTTTTTTTGCCTATCCATAATGTTCAGTTTTCCAATTCAGAACGTTAATTATATTGAAGTTCATATAGAATGATAATGAACCATTTATTAATGGATAATAAGATTTTTGTTATTATTTCCATGGTCAATCATTTCAAATTCTCACTTTGCATTCTTCTTGAAACAAGCTAAAAAATATAGGTTTATCTCCTATTAACAATGACTTACCTACTTGGTGATAAAGTTAAAATTAAATAAATCCTAATGATATCAGCACCTTGCATTGGTTTACATGTTCGCAACATTTCATTGATTTTGAGAGGGAAGTCAAGTTTTCAATCATAAGATATAAATATTTCCCATTTGTAATAATATTTTTTGATTTTGAGTTGTAGGGTTTAATTAAAGCAAAACGTAAAGTTTAATTATCAACTAAGACATTATCTTATTAACATCATTGTTATTTAATTGCTTGTAAGGGATGGAACCATTAATGAAAAAACTTGCTTTAATTACAGGGTCAAAAGGCGGTATCGGCTCAGCAATTTCCTCTAAATTAGTTGCAGACGGCTATCGTGTTATCGCGACTTATTTTACTGGAAACTACCAATGTGCATTGGATTGGTTTAATGAAAAACAATTCACCGAAGACCAAGTGAGATTGTTTGAATTAGATGTTACTAATACCGCGGAATGTGCGCTGAGCTTAAGCAAGTTGTTAGAAGAAGAAGGCACGGTGGATGTGCTAGTCAATAACGCAGGTATTACACGTGATAGCGTATTTAAAAAGATGGATGCCGAAGCGTGGAAAGAGGTTATCGAAACGAACTTAAACAGTTTGTTCAACGTGACTCAACCTCTGTTCGCTCCTATGTGTGAAAAGGGTAACTGCCGAGTCATCAATATATCTTCAGTAAATGGTCTTAAAGGTCAATTCGGACAAACTAATTACTCGGCAGCGAAAGCTGGAATGATTGGGTTCTCTAAAGCTTTGGCAGCGGAAGGTGCTCGTAGCGGTGTGACAGTGAACGTGATTGCCCCTGGTTACACTGCAACGCCAATGGTTGAGCAAATGAAACCTGAAGTACTGGATTCAATCAAGAACCAAATCCCGATGAAACGCTTAGCAACACCTGTTGAAATTGCAGATGCAGTGGGTTTTTTAGCGAGTGAATCTGGCGCGTACATTACAGGCGAGACATTGTCTGTGAATGGCGGCTTGTACATGCACTAATGGCGAAACTGACAGGAATTGAATAATGGAAAAAGTATTTATTGTTGCAGCGAAACGCACACCAATTGGTTCATTTACGGGTTCATTGAAAAACGTTAACGCAGGTGAATTGGCTGGTGTAGCGATCAAAGGTGCTCTAGATTCAGTAGACCTTCCCCTAGATGTCATTGATGAAGTGATTGTCGGTAACGTGATTTCTGCTGGTCAAGGTATGGGCGTTGCGCGTCAGGCTTCCATCTATGCGGGGCTTCCTGAGGAAACACCAGCATACGGTGTGAACATGATTTGCGGCAGCGGCATGAAATCAGTGATGGACGCCGCGGCGCACATCAAAGCACAAGATGCTGAATTGGTTATTGCTGCTGGCGTTGAAGTGATGTCCCAAATTCCTTTTGTGGTTCCAGCGAGCGTTCGTAATGGTCACAAAATGGGTGACATCTCAATGAAAGACTTACTGGTTGGTGATGGCTTAACCGATGCGTTTAATCACTACCACATGGGCATGACCGCTGAAAATATCGCGAATACGTTGAATATTTCTCGCCTTGCTCAAGATAACTATGCCCTAGAAAGCCAACAGAAAGCAGTCGCGGCGATTGAAGCAGGTAAGTTTAACGATCAAATTGTGCCTGTAGCAGTTAAGCAGCGTCGACAAACTGTCACTTTTGATACCGATGAGTACCCGAAGTCAGATGCAACCTTCGAAGGTCTACAAAAGCTTCGTCCTGCCTTTGACCGTGAAGGAACAGTCACGGCTGGTAACGCTTCGGGCATCAATGATGGCGCGAGTGCAATCATCTTAGCGTCTGAATCTGCGGTAGCGAAACATGGTCTAACACCTTTAGTGGAACTGACCAGTTACGCACAGTCTGGTCTGGACCCAAAGATCATGGGCTTAGGACCCGTAGAAGCTGTTTCGAAAACGCTTGATAAGGCGAATCTAACTCTAGAAGAAGTAGATTTGTTTGAATTGAATGAAGCGTTTGCAGCTCAAGCTCTTGGCGTGATGTACCAATTGTCAGAGCAGCATGATTTCCCGCTTGATGCGTTCAAACCAAAGGTCAACGTGAATGGTGGTGCAATCGCGCTTGGCCATCCTTTAGGTGCTTCAGGCAATCGAATTATTGTTTCACTCATCCATGAAATGCTTGAACAGAAAACGACTTATGGCGTTGCTTCACTCTGTGTGGGTGGAGGAATGGGAACCGCTGTTTTGCTAAAAGGTATGGAAGGTTAGAACCTGACATATCGGTGGCAAGCTTAAAAAGATCGATTCAGCTTTGCAAAGCATCGTGAGTTAGTCGATAAGCGTCGGCTGAATCGATAGTGACACAAATTTATTAAACTATGTATTCATCAGGAGTTATTTATGTACACGGATATTTTCAAAACAATTACTGACCAAACTGAAAAGCAATTTGAACCGTACTTAAAGTTCAACAAGTTGGTTGCAAAGAACGTCCAAACGATGACAGAGCTGCAAATGAATGCTATGCAGACTTACACGGACATGGGGCTTGCGCAAATGAAAGCAGTGACTGAAATCAAAGACGTGACTAGCCTAACGGCTTTCAACAGCCAGCAACTAGCAGCGCTAACTCAGCTGTCTCAACAGATGATGAGTGACAGTGC
Organism: Vibrio sp. 10N.286.51.C3; assembly: GCF_003050065.1. Taxonomy (NCBI): domain Bacteria; kingdom Pseudomonadati; phylum Pseudomonadota; class Gammaproteobacteria; order Vibrionales; family Vibrionaceae; genus Vibrio; species Vibrio sp. 10N.286.51.C3. Next base: position 147,768 of record NZ_PIGC01000008.1, read on the forward strand.
TAAGCTTCAAGCTGCGGCAAAAGAGTTCAAAGAAGATGTTGAAACACTAACAACTGAAAACTTGAAAACAGTTACACCTGCATAAATAAAATCGCCATCGAGTTAGCACTGTGTTTACTGTGAGGCTCGGTGGCGATTTTCCGATTATTGGAGTCATGTTATGTTTCAACACTTCTTTTCGGACTACCTTGTTAAACTTCAACAAACGAACCAGCAATGGTGGGAAAACTTTGAACAAAACAAGGAAGCCGCGCAATCTCCCCTCAATCAAGCGATGCAAGAATTGAACTTTGATGATGCATCAAAAATCTTCGAGCAAGCCGCCAACCAACCCGCCGTTCTACTTCAGCTACAATCTCAATGGTGGGAACAACAACTTAAGATCTGGCAGAATGCCGCGCTGATGGGCAACACCGAAAGTGTTATTTCAGAAGGTCGCAGCGACAAGCGCTTTATTGATGAAGCGTGGAAAAACGACCCATTCTACAGCTTTATCAAGCAATCTTATTTGCTATTCAGCAAAAGCTACATTGACACCATCAATTCTATCGAAGGCATCGACGAGAAAACCAAAGAGCGTGTGGCGTTCTTTTCACGTCAGGCAATCAATGCTCTCTCTCCAAGCAACTTCATTGCGACTAACCCAGAGTTGATGAAACTAACGCTCGAGCGAAATGGTGAAAACCTGCTTGATGGATTAGAGCAGTTACAAGCAGACGTTGAAGCGAGTGCTGATATCCTCAAGATCCGTATGACTAACAATAACGCTTTCCGATTAGGTGTTGATGTTGCTAACACGGAAGGTGATGTTGTCTTTCAAAACGAGTTGTTTGAACTGATTCAATACTATCCCAAGACACCGCAGGTCAATGCGACGCCTTTGCTGATCGTCCCGCCGTTTATAAACAAGTACTACATTCTTGACCTTCGTGAGAAGAACTCGATGGTGCGCTGGTTGCTAGAGCAAGGACATAGCGTATTCATGATGTCTTGGCGTAATCCGAGCGAGGCGCAGAAAGACCAAGAGTTCGGTGACTATGTCACGGAAGGTGTAGTGAAAGCGGTTGCGGCGATTGAAGACATCACAGGTAAAGAGCAGATTAACGCAGCAGGTTACTGTATCGGTGGTACGGTATTAGCCTCTACGGTTGCTTACTACGCTGCGAAGCGCATGAAGAAACGCATTAAAACCGCGACCTTCTTTACAACCTTGTTGGATTTCTCGCAGCCGGGTGAGGTTGGCGCGTATATCAACGAAACGATCATTAACGCGATTGAGAAGCAGAACGACGCCAAAGGTTATATGGATGGTCGTTCATTGAGTGTGACGTTCAGTTTGCTTCGTGAAAACAGCTTGTACTGGAACTACTACATTGATAATTACCTCAAAGGCAGCAGCCCAATGGAGTTTGATTTGTTGTATTGGAACAGTGATAGCACAAACGTAGCTGCTAAGTGCCATAACTTCTTGCTGCGTGAGCTTTACCTTGAGAACAAACTCGTTCAAGACAAAGGCGTGAAAGTTGGTGGCGTTTGGATAGATCTGAATAAGATCAAAATACCAAGCTACTTCATCTCAGCCAAAGAAGACCATATTGCCTTGTGGCAGGGGACTTATCGCGGTGCATTGAATACGGGTGGCAACAAAACCTTTGTATTGGGTGAATCCGGTCATATTGCAGGCATTGTTAACCATCCAGGCAAGAAGAAGTACGGGTTCTGGTTGAATGACAATCTTGATGATTCTGCTGATGAGTGGCTATCAAACGCAAGCCATAATGAAGGTTCATGGTGGACACACTGGGATCAGTGGTTACAGGGCTTTGAGACTGACGAGCAAATCGAACCATTCAATCAAGGTTCTGAGCTTAACCCTGTGATAGGCAAAGCGCCGGGCAACTACGTAAAACAGGTGCTGCCGATTGTTGATACAGAAGCTGTCGATAAAGAGCCTGCTGATACAGAAGCTCCGAAAAACGAAGCTTAGATTTTGCTATATAAGGCTTTCTTTATATTAGCTGCGATGTCGTTTTACTAAGGTTCCATCATCCCCCTAGCAGTAAACAGAAACGCCAGATAATAAAAAAGCCACTGAAATCAGTGGCTTTTTCGTATCAACTCCTATCAGAAGCAACTGGTAGACGTTGATGCAATCTCGATTATTAATCGATTTCTTTGTCTTTACCCATAGATAAAATCCAAAGAGATACGGCTGCAACACCTGCGAAGCCGCCAAGAATGATAACTGGCATAGCGCTGTAACCTAGGATGTGCCAAATTACGCTTTCTAAAGTACTCATTCAATCGCTCCTTATTGCCAGCCTTCAACGCCGTGCATGTCTGGTAGTTTGTGTGCAATACCTTTGTGACAGTCTACACACGTTTTTTCACCAGAAGCTAGCGCAGTCGAGTGTTGTTTTGCACTACGAGGGCTTTGCTCTGAGAAGTCCATGTAATCGAACTGATGACAGTTACGACATTCAAGTGAATCGTTCTTTTTCAATCGAGCCCATTCGCGTTCCGCTAGGTGAGCACGACGCGCTTTGAACTTTTCTTCAGTATTGATGGTCTTCGCAATAAAGTGAGCGTATAGCTCTTTAGATGCTTGAACCTTACGAACAATCTTATCCGTCCATTCGTGAGGTACGTGACAGTCTGAACAGATAGCACGAACACCAGAACGGTTGGAGTAGTGAATTGTCTCTTGGATTTCAGCAACGATAGGTGCGTGACAGCCAGAACAGAATTCTTCCGTGTTGGTTGCCTCCATACCTGTGTTGAATGCACCCCAGAACAAAAGACCACCCGAGAAACCCAAGAACAAAACAACGCCTACGGCTGCTTTACTTGGTGTCGCGAGTCTTTTCCAAAACGCTTTAAGTAATTTTATCATATATAGCCTCTCTTACAGTCCGGCTACGATTAACGCAGTGAATCTACAGGTTTGAACTCGTTCTCAACTAGTGGCTTAGCATTAGCTTGAGGTACGTGACACTGTAGACAGAAGTAACGACGAGGTGATACATCTGCAAGTACCGCATCTTCACGGTTCATGTAGTGAGTTACACTCACTTTAGTAGCACCCATTTCTTTTGCGTTTTTCCAGCTGTGGCAAGAAAGACACTTGTTAGCGTTAAGAGAAACTTCATAGCTACGAATAGTATGAGGCACTAGAGGTGGTTGGTATACGTAGTCACTCTCAAGTACTTGGTCACGAGGGAACTTTTTGAAGTCATCTGCTGCGCGAGTTGCTTCAAGTTCACTTGCACCACGTAGAGATTCTACGCCACCAATGCCGCCTGGGTTATCCAGCTCAGCTTCAGCTTGAACTGCACCAGCTAGCAAAAGACCAGCTGATAGTAGGGCAGTAATCAGTTTTTTCATGGTTAATTTCTCCGCCTAAAGGCTAATTCTTTGAGTGGACTACTTTTTTCAAAATTCACAAAAAAAGTAGCCGCAATATTAAATACGTTAGATCTTGTACCTAGTTTCTAAAAGCATATGGCTCTTAAGAAACCTTAGTGATCTTAACTGGACACTTCTTGTAGTCCGTCTGTTTAGACAGAGGATCCGTTGCATCCAAGATCAACTTGTTGATCAGAATTCTTGCATCAAAGAATGGTACGAATACCAAGCCTTGTGGTGGACGGTTACGACCACGAGTTTCAACACGAACGCGTACTTCACCACGTTTGTTTTCGATAAGAACTTCATCACCACGACGAAGGCCACGAGCTTTAGCGTCAGCAGGGTGGATGTAACACAGTGCATCAGGTACTGCTTTGTAAAGTTCTGGTACACGACGAGTCATAGTACCTGTGTGCCAGTGCTCAAGAACACGACCTGTACATAGCCACATATCGTATTCATCGTTTGGTACTTCAGGTGGCGCTTCGTATGGGGCATTGATGATCAGTGCTTTACCATCTGGCTTACCGTAGAAGTCCCAATCAGAGCCTTTCTTAGCGTATGGATCTGAACCTTCTTTAAAGCGCCATAGTGTTTCTTTACCGTCAACAACAGGCCAACGTAAACCACGAACTTGGTGGTAGCGATCGTATGGCGCTAAATCGTGACCGTGGCCGCGACCAAAGGCTGCGTATTCTTCGAATAGGCCTTTTTGAACGTAGAAACCTTGAGCTTGTGCATCATCGTTAAGCTCTTGAGCTTCAGACAGTGGGAATGCATCAACGTTGCCGTTTTTGTAAAGCACGTCGTACATGGTTTTGCCACGGTACTCAGGCATTTTCGCAACCAGTTCTTCACCCCAAACTTCTTCAATAGTGAAGCGCTTAGAGAACTCCATGATTTGCCATAGGTCAGACTTAGCTTGACCTACGGTTTTCACTTGTTGGTACCATGCTTGTGTACGACGCTCTGCGTTACCGTAAGCACCTTCTTTCTCGATCCACATTGCTGTTGGAAGGATAAGGTCAGCAGCTTGAGCTGTTGCCGTTGGGTACGGGTCAGAACATACAATGAAGTTATCTGGGTTACGGTAACCTGGCAGACGTTCAGTGTTGATGTTTGGACCGGCTTGCATGTTGTTGTTACACATTACCCAGTAAGCGTTGATCTTACCGTCTTTAAGCATACGGTCTTGAACTACAGCGTGAGCACCTGGTTTAGCTGGGATAGTGCCTTCTGGAAGTTTCCAGATGTCTTCTGCAATCTTACGGTGTTTAGGGTTAGCAACAACCATATCTGCCGGTAGACGGTGAGAGAATGTACCAACTTCACGAGCTGTACCACACGCAGATGGTTGGCCCGTTAGTGAGAATGGGCTGTTACCTGGAGTAGAAATCTTACCTGTAAGAAGGTGGATGTTGTACACAAGGCTGTTCATCCATACGCCACGAGTATGTTGGTTCATACCCATCGTCCAAAGTGACATTACTTTGATGTTTGGATCTGCGTATTGCTTAGCCAGCTTGATAAGGTCGTCATGAGATACACCTGACATTTCAGACGCTTTCTCAACTGTGTATTCAGCAACAGAAGCTTTGTAGTCTTCGAAGCTAATATCAGTCATTTTGCCTGAGTTAGGGTTCGCAGCAGCTTTCTGCAGTGGATCATCGTCACGAAGGCCGTAACCGATGTCTGTCGTTGCTTGCTTGAAGTTTGTGTGCTTGTTCACGAAGTCCCAGTTAACTGCATCGTTTTGAATGATGTAGTTTGCTACGAAGTTCGCAATTGCAAGGTCAGACTGAGGATTGAAGATGTAACCAGTGTCAGCAAGCTCGAAAGAACGGTGGTAGTAAGTAGACAGAACGTTTACTTTAACGTGTGGGTGGCTTAGACGACGGTCTGTAATACGAGTCCATAGTACTGGGTGCATTTCTGCCATGTTTGAACCCCACAGTACGAATGCGTCTGCGTGTTCAAAGTCATCGTAACAACCCATTGGCTCATCAATACCGAAAGTACGCATGAATGCGCCTACCGCTGAAGCCATACAGTGACGAGCGTTCGGATCGATGTTGTTTGAACGGAAACCCGCTTTCATCATCTTAACCGCTGCGTAGCCTTCCATTACTGTCCATTGGCCTGAACCGAACATACCAACACCTGTTGGGCCATTCTTCTTCAGTGAAGCTTTCCATTTCTCAGCCATTACGTCGAAAGCTTTGTCCCAAGATACTGGTGCGAAATCACCATCTTTATGGAACTCACCGTCTTTCATACGAAGTAGAGGAGTCTCAAGACGGTCTTTACCGTACATGATTTTTGAAAGGAAGTAGCCTTTAATACAGTTAAGGCCTTTATTTACAGGAGCTTCTGGGTCGCCTTGAGTTGCAACCACTTTACCATTTTGAGTACCTACCAGTACCGAACAGCCCGTACCACAAAAACGACAAGGCGCTTTATCCCACGTGATTTTTGTTTGATCAGAGCTAGCAATCAGGTTGGTTGCTGTTGCCGGTAGAGTTACACCTGCAACGGCTGCCGCTGATGCAGCTGCGTTTGCTTTCACAAACGCACGTCTTGTCATTTTCATACTTCACCCTCAAGTTGAGAATTGTTGCTTCCAGTTTCTAAATCCGTTTCGTCCAGTCCAGTTTCGATTTGGTGATAAACCAAAGCTGTCCCTAAAACGTTCGTAATATTATTAATTTCTTCGATGGTATCCGTTACAAAACCTTGGTTTTCGGTTTCTAGGACCACTATGATTTTGCCTTCAGGGCTACTGCCGTAAATCTCTGCATTATCGAACTGCTCGATTTGTGCTTTGATCTCGTCTAGATGCTCTGGGCTCACATGCACGACTAAACTTGATATATGCACTTCATTTAGTGCCATAAATTGCTCTCGTTATTTTTGTTTTATGCATTACTCACAAGAATAGCTAAAGTAGGGCAAACTGCTACGCAGGCTCCACAACCGCTACACTCATCTAACTTGATTTTTGGTAGAGCAACACTGCCTGCTCTAAGTTGAAATTGAATGGCCATAGGTTCACACATGTCACCACAGCTTCGGCATTCAACATTTTGTTGCGCTAAGCACTTATCAGAGATATGTGCTTTTGCTTGCCAAGGCTCTCCCTGCTTTGGCTTAAAAATGGGTTCGGGGCAAACATCTGCACATTGATAGCAGAACGTGCATTCATCAATAGAGAAATCGACAGTGGGAAAACCACCATCGCCTACAATGATTATCTTAGTCTCACAATTCTCGATGCATTTACCGCAGCGAGTACAGTCATCTGTAAAGCTTTCTAAGTTGTTAATCCAAGGCAAACGAATCTGGCTTGAGTCAACTTTTCTTCTAGAGAACAGACGGCGTTTTGATAGATCTACCACTTAATACCTATAGATGTTGCTAAGATGTTGTAATTTTAGGTCAATATTCCATTAATATCTTGTAATTTGTCCTCATAAGTAGTGTAGTTTTAGAAACAATTGTATAAATACCCCCTAAGGGCTAATTGGGGGCATATATTGTCTTAGATCAATAAATTACGGAGCGAGTGATCACATATTGAATGGAGCTATGATTTTTGATGTGTGACAATACGATATCGCTGGCAAGTCATTTATCAATAGGAAGGCACTTTTGCTTATAAAACCGGTTTCATCTGTAACAAGTACGATAGCAAAATCCTTGCTCTCTATACTGCTGTTGTCGGTTGCTACGACTGGCTTTGCCATCTTTACTTTGGCTTCAAGCTTGAATGATGCGGAAGCGGTTAACGTGGCTGGTTCAATGCGAATGCAAAGCTACCGTTTAGCCCATGATATTCAAATAGAATCCGTCGATTACGAATCTCATATTCATGAATTCGAAAGTTCTCTTTATTCTCCATCAATGACCAATTTGGTCAGTTGGAATGTTCCGACAGACATCACAGAAGATTACTATTTAATTATTGGTCGGTGGCATGAACTGAAGCAAGTATTAAACAGTGAAGATCGCAAGCACTATCTCGTGTTGGTTGAGAACTTTGTTACTGAGATAGATGGCTTCGTTTTCAAGCTTCAAGAATTCTCAGAAGATAAGTTAATAAAATTGGCGTGGGCCGGTGGTGTTGGCTTAGGCGGAATTTTGGTCATATCTCTTTTTGTTGTTCATTTTGTACGTAAACAAGTTGTTAAGCCATTGCATGCGCTCGTTGGAGCCAGTCAGCGGATCAAAAACAGTGACTTTGAGGTAGAGTTAAAGGTCACCAATAACAACGAACTGGGTATTCTGACTAAAACGTTTAACTCGATGGCCAAAGATTTGGGCGTGCTCTATCGAAACCTTGAGTCAGTTGTAGACGCTAAGACAGTTGAGCTGCAAAACGCCAACCAATCTTTGCAGGCGCTTTATCACTCGTCACAAGAACTTACGGTTACACGTATCGCACCAGAAAACTTCCGAGCTATTCTGCAGCACCTAGTCAGTCTAGAAGGAATAGAGTCGTTAAGGCTTGAGATAGCTGATAGTTCGGGTCGTTCATTGATTATGGACGAAGGGTATGATTCGAACTTGGATTATGAAAAGTTTGAAATGAAGTTGGATGATAATGAGCTTATCTTAGGCTATTTATATTGTTCATATCATCATGGCCATTCAACCAAGACTCTGATTGAGAGCTTTATCCAACTGTTATCACGGGCGATCTATTATAATCGTGCGCAGAAGAAAGCAGAACAGCTTATTATTATGGAAGAGCGTGCAACAATTGCACGTGAACTACATGATTCATTGGCCCAATCACTGTCGTATCTGAAAATCCAAGTGACATTGTTGAAGCGCGTGATTGGCAAATTGCCAGAACAACAGCATCGAGAGCAATCTGAACAAATAGCGTCGGAAATCGGCAACGGTTTAGCTGATGCCTATACTCAATTACGAGAGTTGCTCACAACCTTTAGGTTGACAATAAAAGAGGGCAACTTCGGCGAGGCTCTAAGTACCATGCTTGAAGAGCTCAGTGAAAGAACAGATGCAAAGATTAACCTAACCAATAATCTTTCATCCATAGAGCTTGATGCACACAGTCAGGTTCACTTGCTTCAATTGATTCGTGAAGCAACAATAAACGCAATAAAACACGCCAATGCCGACTTGATAGATGTATGCTGTATCGATGAGGACGGTGAAGTATTAGTCGTGATTAAAGATAATGGAGATGGCTTTGACTCAAGTAGTTCCAAGACGAACCACTACGGGATGAGTATTATGCAGGAGCGTGCGGCAAGACTGAATGGCGACTTAACGATTGAAGCGGCTCAAGGTGAAGGCTGTACAGTCATATTGAAATATAAAAGTTTGAAGGAAGTTAAAGTTGACGATTTGTAAAGTAATGCTGGTTGATGATCATCCATTGATGCGCAGAGGTATAAGCCAATTACTGAGCTTTGAAGATGAATTCGAAGTGATTGCAGAAGCAAGTAACGGTACTGAAGCAGTCGCTCTTGCCCATGAAGAAGAACCTGATTTGATCCTATTGGATCTTAATATGAAAGGCATGTCTGGACTTGATACGCTGAAAGCACTGCGTACTGATGGTTCAAGCGCTAACATCGTTATTCTCACGGTTTCTGATAGCCCTGCAGACATTGAAGCGATCGTAAAGGCCGGCGCTGACGGCTACTTGTTAAAAGACACAGAACCCGATGAGTTAATCGAATTGCTTAAGCAAGCACACAGCGGTGACAAAGCTTACAGCAGTGTGGTTGCTCGTTACTTAAATGACGCTGGTAGTCGCAATGATATCTTCGACCAACTGACTGAACGCGAAATGCAAATCCTTCAAGAAGTCGCGAAAGGTTACCGTAACAAGCAGATAGCAGATCACCTGTTTATTTCTGAATCGACAGTTAAGGTACACATGAAAAGCTTGCTGAAAAAGCTACAAGTGCCTTCACGTACTGCTGCAACGGTTCTGTATCTAGAACGCTATGGTGAAATGAAGTAGGGCTTGTTCCTTTGAGATAACACTATTTCAAGCCTTACTGTTTATACATATCTCGATAGTTTTAACGATGTTGAGAAAATGAGATTAAAAAAAGGCGTTGAACTTATTAGGTTCAGCGCCTTTTGGTTTACGCATTTTATATCAGTATTGGTGTTCGTTTGTTCTTCGTTCTTTGAGATTAGAAACTTAAGGCTTACGCTGCCATTGGAACCAATACAAGCGTGCCGAAGATAACGGTAATAAGACCACAGATTACTGGTACAGAAGTACGTTTGACTACTTCAAATGGGCTGATTTTACCCATACCAGATGTCGCTACAATTACACCAGATACTGGTGAAATAGTACGGCCTAAGTTAGATGCTTGAAGCATTGGGATGATTAGGAACGCTGGGTTCAAGCCCATTTTCGCCGCTAATGATGGAGCCAGTTCTACGAATGCATAGAAAGGCGCGTTACCAGAACCTGTTGCGATAGCTGCAGCAACCGTTAGACCCGTCAGGATAAGCATCAATGCGATACCGCCTGCACCTGCCGATTCAGCAAGACCAATTAAGTTATCAATCGCACCAATAGACATTAGACCTTGAGCAAATACGCCTGCCGCAACCAACAGCATTACCACGCCTTTAAATGCGTCAGCCATACCTTGGTAACAAGAGTCTAAATCCTCTAGTGTTTTTTCGCCGTCAAACTTCTTAACAACGTAATCGATGACCGCGCCCACGAAGATAGAACCTACCACAATGGTATAGATATCAAGTGAAAGCCCAGGGATAGTCCGTCCGTTGAATAGAAAAACGCCGATGATAGGTAAGAATGGAAGTGCAGCGTAGAAAGCCGGTGCTGTTGTTTCGATTTCGGAAACGTCTACTTTTTCCATTGGCGTGTTTTCTTTCTTATCTAGATATTTGTTCCAGAAGAAAGCCGCACCTGCCATCACGATGATCGCACAGATAGAAACAGGCAGTACCGTTTGAACAGCAAACACATCAAGAGACATGCCTGATTTTTCTGCCGCGATAACCACATCACCAGAGGTTGGCGAAAGAATGATGGCAGCAGGTGACGCACAAACTGCAACTGCCGCTGGGCGAGAAATACCCATTGCCGTCATCATTGGGAATAGGGTTGCCATCAATAGCACACCAAGACCCGTTGCAGAACTTACTGCTAGAGACATTAGACACGCTACGATGTAAGCCGCAACAAGAAGTACATAGGGAGATTTGATCGCAGCAAGTGGTTTAGAGAACTGCTTCACTACCACGTTGTTCGCGCCGATGTGAGTCATGTATGAAGCAAAACCACAAAGAAGCATGATTTGCATGCCTAGGCCGCCCCCGCGGTACTGAAGCATGTATTTAACAAATTCTAGTGAGTCGGTAACCATGTTACCTGTTGAAGCGACTTTAGCTGGTAAGACTGTGTGACCAATAAGGCCAGTAATAAGAAGTAGGGCAAGGCCAGCAGTTAGTAATACACCCGCCGCTTTATAGCCTTTTACAATAAAGTAACCAACAGCAATAGTAATCACTAATCCGATCAAGAGCTCTAACATAGAAATCTCCACAAAGTTTAAAAAAATATAAGAAAGTGTTTCAGAATATGACAATGAATGTACAGAAAACGGCACTGTGGCACGAGGCATAGTTGAGGTTGATATGATCTAAGACAAACATTTTTTTTGATGTTAATTGTGGTTGTAAATCGTGATTAACTACTGTTGTTTAGATGTTAATAAACAAATTATATCGTTTGCTAGAATATAGCTTGGATCACTTTTGTTGTGCTAAGTTGCATATTAATGCTTTAATTTATAAAATTATGCTTTTTCTAACTTAGTGGTGGAAATCAAAAGGAAAGGGCTATTTCTTACATTTAGGAAGGTATTTTTGCATTCGAGGATTAGAGTCTGACGCCTACTTAATTGGGAAATAGCAGACGCCAGAGGAAAGTCACATAGAATTTACAGAGTGTGCTCTGTTAGTGACGGTAAGCTTAATTGATATTTACTTCCGGTTCTGAATTTGAATAAGCGGGCAGGTCGGCACATACCACTTTTTTACAGAAATGAATCATTCCACGTTGCGTCACCAATAACAGCTCTCTGTCGTTCAGTGGAATGTAAGTCATCGCATCTGAAGAGAGTACAGAACCTTCACTGATCATGACTTTTTCATAGAACGTGAGCTCTCTGTCTGGGATGATCTGTTCGTGTTGAGTCTCATCCAGCGAAATATCGTGTTGAGTGACAACGTAAGTGCCAGACGATGTGAAACCAGCCTCTTTAGTCGAAACATATAACAACTCGTAACTATTGTTCTTCTTAAATTCGATATTCACGGAAGCTTGGTTATAAATTATTTTCTCGGGCGGATTAACCACCGATGCCGTGTTGGCCAAATAATGACCTTTAAGGTGTTCTTTTGGAATAAAGGTTGTTAACCAGCCGACCAAAACACCCAATAGAGCCACGATTACGAATATCTGCTTTTCTTTATTCACAAGTAACTCCTTTAAATTCACTAGGGAAGCTCAAAGATTTTCCTGAATTATCTATGATGATCTTTCGACCTTTATATTCATAAAGAGTGACGTTGTAGAGTTCTTTAAAGGTGAACTCGTCGGTTTCGATTGTACAAGAGATAAAATGCTGCCCTGTAAGATCTTGACCCAAGCTATTTCTGTCTAAATAAGCAAACAAATAATGGGACAGACCAGCGGTTAATACAAATAAAGCAATTAGCGCTAACACATGGTTTGTCTTTTTCGTTGGGGCTGTTTTTTCTACCGTTGGGCTTTCTTCTATAGAGCTCTCTGTGGGTTGTGCAGTTTGTTGCGTGGGTTGAGCTTGAATTTTGCGCAATGCACGTTCTTTATCTTGTGTCACTTGTCCTGCAAATCGGTAGCCTTTACCGCGCTCAGTGACGATGATCATTCCGCTCTTATCTTCTAACGCTTTTCGGCAAATCGAGATGGTTTGCATTAGGCTGCCATCTTCTACGTAAATACCTTTAGACACCCACACCTGCTCAATAAGAACTTGGCGAGTGATCACCTCGTTGGGTCTCGAGATAAAAAACTTAAGCAGCTCTGATTCGTTAGAACCTATTGGGTACGTACGGCCCGTCTTAAAGTGATGGATTTCACTCTCTTCTAAATTGACCTGTATATCATCATTGATAATAAATTCAGCAGACATCTGGGTTCTCATTGTTATAAGCGTTCTAACCTAAATATAACAAATGTCGCTACAAATATAAACTTGCTGATTTTGGTGCCTTTGATATTTAAGGTTATGATTTAAAATGATTTATTAACCTAATTAGATTTCCTTATATACCTTTTTGAGGTTGTTTAATGCGGTTTCAGGTGCTTGCCGTTAGTAGCTATTGGATCATTAACGGGTGACGCTGATTTAGTGGGTGTGGGTTAATTGCTCAAATTTCTTACGTAGTTTTATCAACGTGTCATTCCAACTCTGTGTTGCCTTGCTCTCTGCGAATAAAAGTCGAGCTTACTTCCGACTCAATCGGCAACTCAAATAACGATAAATCGCATGACCACACCAGTTAAATGCGAAAGCTACGAAGGAGCTGTTTTGAAAGATTTCAATAAGCCATATATATGTGGACTAATTACGCTTGCCTTACTCGGCTGTCAGTCTGAAGACTCGACTCAAGAACCTGTTTCAGTATTGGTTCCCTACAACATTGATGAACTGCCAAAACCAAACGATGGATACGGGTATGACGACGACGGAACCATTACCGGAGTCGGTGAACACGCTGTAACTTTGTCATCAAAGAACGATGCCTATTATCAGGACTACAACAACTCATACGCCGCTTTAGATGGTTGGGGACTTTGTGCAGAGCCTATTTTAATTCCGCTACAAAGTATTAATTCTGATAAGCGTTTTCCACTGAATAATGAAACTTTATCGGGGAACGTGGTGTTAATTAATGAGTCAACTGGTGAGGAAGTTAGCACTCAAATATCAGCCGATGGTTCTAATATTATTATTCAGTGCGAGTCAGGATTAAAAGAAGGAACGACTTACTCAATCGTTGTGACTGATGGGGTAAAAACTGAATTTGACGAACCTTTAAAAGCAGACGCTAGCTTTGATGAATTGATTTATTCAGGTGTTCCGCTAGACAGCGATAAGGAAGTAAGCCTTCAGGAGCAGGTATTAAATGCGATAGATTCATATTATGCGCTGTATCCTGAGAAGGGTATTCCTGTATATGCAGCTCAATTTAAAACTCAGAGTTCATATTCGTCACTGGATGCGATGAGGGATAACCATATTGTTGAAGGAACGACTTTTTCTGGCGAACTCATCTTGATCGAAGATAAAACGACTAAATATGACCTTTATACTCAGAAACTAAAACTGCCATTTTATCTACCTTTCACGAAGAGTCGTGAATCTGAGTGCGATTACGACCAATATGAACCAAAGGCATCATGCCCGCCGCTATACGAATGGATGAAAACATCGACAGGCGGTTTTCCTACAGTAAATGAACCACTGCCAGTTGTTGTCCAGTCACAGATTGTCAATGCCGATGTTTACACACCAGCCCGTTGGGATGGGAAGACAACACTTCCGAGCGTTGTCTTTATTCATGGCGTCACGGCTGATAAATCTGCTGCGTCTCTAATGGCTAAAGATTACACAACACAAGGTTATGCCGTTGTAGCTATTGACATGCCCTATCACGGCGAACGTATGAGATACGATGTGAATGGTCTTGAAATCAGTGCTAAAGAGAACAAATCATTTTTCATCAATATCGACTCACCTTTCGCGCTTCGCTCCAATTTACAGCAGTCGGTTTCGGATTTCTTAGGTCTACGCTTTGCTCTGAATAATCAGCCATGGGTTGATAAGAGCAATATTCACCTAGTCGGTCACTCTCTGGGTGGGATCATGTCGGTGATGGTTAGTGAGTTTAGCCAAGACTCACCATTGTTTAAGTTCAAAACGGTTAACTTTGTTGTTCCGGGTCAGGGGCTTACCAATTTGGTTTTGTCTTCTCAGACGTTAGGGCCGGAAATGTCCGATGGGGTGAAAAAATCGCCGGATATACAGCGTAGTATCGCTGAAACTGTGATTCCGGAAAGCTGCGATGCAGAGAATAACAACCAAGAGTGTATTGAGTCATTAAACGAGTTTGTCAGTTTATCTTCCGAAAATGCTCTTACGGTTAACCAGTTAGAAAATGATATATATGACCTTCTTGTGACTGGTTTAAAGCAGGGTGTTCAGGCTGCTATTGATAGCTCTGACCCTGCGAGTTTTACATCCCGCCAAGCTAACAACAAACAACCAACGTTATTGCTGGCGGCAGTGGGCGACTGCGGTGAAACATGTGATGTTGGAGTGGATTATGTACCAGACAGTGTCGTTCCCAACTCAGCTCCAGACAACATAAGAACGGGAACTGAGCCACTAATTAAGGCTTTGGGATTAGCTCCAATTACGGGTACGACAGGACAGCCATTAACTACTACAGAAACCCGGGGGGTTATTCGAACGACCACGGGAGGGCATGGTACTTACCTATTCCCTTATGAGGGAACGATGGACGAATCAGGATTACCCGGATTCCCAGATTCTGAAGAGCTCAATTTTGTTTGGGATGCGACCAATACTCAGCAGGTTGCCGTTGCATCGATGGTAACAACAACGGGTGCATCAATCGAAATAGTGAACGAAGATCATATCGAAACAGAGGTGCCTCAAGATGAAGAATAAACTCTTATTGGGCACCGCAGCTGCTCTCATTCCTTGCTTAACAAACGCCGCAGGATTCCAACTTAACGCACAATCAGCAACAGGGTTGGGCCGTGCATTTGCAGGTGATGCTGTGATGGCAGATAGCGCCGCGATTGTTGCAAAGAACAGCGCTGCGATGGCTTACATCGAGCAACCAACACTCTCTGTTGGGGCTATTTATATCGATAGTGGTATTGATGTGTCTAATGTTAGCTACACGCCAATGATTGGTGATACTCAAACGTTAGATGATCAATCGTTAGATGCAGGGACGTTAGTCCCAAACATGCATTATGTTCACCCTATCGAAGGTTCTAAATTCACATTAGGTGCAACTGTGCATTCTAACTTCGGCACCGATGTTGAGTTTGACGAGTCGTTCGAAGCGGACGAGTTCGGAGGTAAAACGGCGCTTTCCAGTATCAACGTTGGTTTTGCTGTGGCTTACGAGTTGTCAGAAAAAATCAACTTAGGCGCGGGACTGGATGTCATTTACGGTGAGGGTGAGATATACCGCCAAGGCTTGCTAAATGTGGACGCAGATGGCTTCGGTCTGGGCACAAATGTTGGCGCGACTTACCAAGTCAACGAACACAACAAATTTGGTATTAGTTATCGTTATAGCCCAGATATTGAAGTAGAAGGTGATATTACTAAAGGTGGTGTCCCTGCCGACAAGATGAACGTGCCTTTACCAGATACTCTAGAGTTTTCCGGATGGCACCAAATCAACGAGCAATGGGCGTTCCATTACAGCCTGCAATGGGTGAATTGGTCTGAATTTGATTCATTAACGTCTGATTCTTACGACGATTCTATCAAGGAGTATCAATGGAAAGATGCGGGGCATGTTTCGGTCGGTGGTACATACACCATGTCAAAAAACATCGTGCTAAGAGCTGGCTACATGTACGACCTTTCTCCAACTGACGAACTCACATCGTTATCCATTCCTGATGTTAACCGTCATTGGCTCACCGTCGGAGGGACATATAACGTCACGGCCGCCAGTTCTGTTGATATTGGTGTCGGATTTATCATCGGAGAATCACAAGATATTGACGAAAGCCTGACGACGATCCCAGGAACGAGTTCCAATATAACTGCTGATGTGACTGCCGATGCACTCTTGCTCGGTGTTCAGTATCAGCATCGTTTTTAACTTTTACTTTGGAGTTCAGAACGTAAAAATTTAGGAATCATATAAAAATGCAGGGCTCGACAGTGAGTTGAGCCCTTTTCCCATTATTAGCTGTTTTAGCATTATTTAAATAGCTGGAAGCTCATTAAGTAAGAAATAGCTGCTTAGAAAAACGTTTTAATTCAGACGAATTCAACGGTTATGGTTATTAAAAATGAAATTTACAAAGCTTAGTAAAACAATCTGTTTGGTGCTGTTTGCCTTACATATCTCTCCATCGTTTGCCCAAGATTCAAACTTGATTCCTGTGACTATTGAAAAAGCTCACAAACAAGCATTCACTTCTTCAATCAACGAGGTAGGCAAAATCAGAGCAACGGATTCTGCTGCATTGACATTTAGTGCCTCCGACAAAATTCTTAATATTCATTTCAAAGACGGCGATTCCGTTAAAAAAGGTGAACTGATCGCTCAACTCGACAATACCAAAGCGAAAGCCGATCTCGACAAAGCTAGAAGCTCTCTAGCGTTAGCAAAGTCGAAATTAAAGCGAGTACAAAAATTACTAAAGAAACAGCCTGACTCTATGTCTCAACAAGATGTGGAAGAACTGGGCGAACAGGCGAATCTAGCCGCGGCTGATTTCCGCCAGAAAGAAGCGCTAATGAACGATTACCTGTTGATTGCCCCATTTGACGGGCAGCTCACTAACTTTAGCCATTCCGTAGGCAGTAAAATTGATAGTTCGACGGCACTTGTTAGCTTGATCAAATTTGATCCTGTCGAAGTTCAGTATTCCATTGGCCAGTCGGACTTGGGCAACGCAAAGCTTGGGCAGAATGTTTCCATCCAAGTTGATGCATTTGTTGATGAAGCGTTTTCTGGCGTGGTGGATTACATTGCGCCAGCGGTGGACGAGAGCTCAGGCCGTGTTGAAGTACACGCGCACGTGACTAACCCAGAGCATCGCTTAGTTCCGGGTATGTTTGCCAAAGTAAGTCAGATGACGAGTGAAGACTCCACGCAAATGGTGGTTTCCCAAAACTCAGTTCAAGCAAAAGATGCAGAGCGCTTTGTTTGGGTTGTGAATGGCGAAAGAATCGAGCAACGTATTGTCGAATTAGGCGTGAATACTAACGATGGTTACGTTGTTGTAGAGAAAGGCTTGAAGCTTGGCGATAACGTCGTTGTGACGGGACAACAGAATCTTAAGAAAGCGTCGTTAGTTAAGGTCATGAACCCAAATGCTGAACAGAAAACCGTTGAGCTAATAACGGAACCGACAAACAAAGACAATCCTCAGCAGACCGCAAAGCCTAAAGTAGAAAAGACCATAACACAGGTGGATGAACCCCATCCGATTGAGCCTTCGGTTGATTGGACGGAAGCATCGAAAGGCGTAAATGAAGCGATCATCGAAAACAGCGAGCAAGCAGAGACGAGCGCGGCTGTTGAGGATTCAACGAGCGAAACTCACACTAACGAAACACTAAGCAAGGAAGCTGTAACGAAGGATAATCTGGATGAAGCTTCCTGAGATTTGTATTAAGCACCCTGTGTTTGCGTCAGTTCTGAGTATCACCATTGTTTTGCTTGGGCTTTTGTCGTTTCAAAAGCTCTCAATCCAGTACTTTCCAGAACATAAAACACCGTCAGCAACGGTAACGGCTGCGATCAATGGTGCGAGTGCGGAGTTTATGTCACGCAATGTGGCAGATAAACTGATCACCGCGGCAACGGGTCTTGATAGTGTTAAGACCATGACCACGGATTGTCAGGAAGGCACGTGTAATCTAAAAATCATCTTTGAAGATGACATTAATGACGTCGAATACACTAGCTTGATGAACAACCTGCGTAGCAGCGTTGAAGCGATTGGTGATTTCCCGCCGATAAGCCAACAGTAACGGAGTATGACGGATGACTCTTCTGATACTAGCATGCCGAGCAACATCATCACGTTTGTGAATACTGGCAAGATGTCTAAACAAGATATGTACGACTACATCAGCCAACAAGTCGTGCCGCAGTTTAAGCATATTCAAGGTGTCGGTGGTATTTGGGGGCCGTACGGCGGTAGTGAGAAAGCGGTGCGTGTTTGGTTGCAACCGGATCGTATGATGGCGCTCAACATGAGTGCTTCTGACGTTGTCGGCACTTTAAGTTCATACAACGCAACGTTTACCGCGGGCACCATCAAGGGGCAAGTGCGAGATTTCTCTATCAACCCAGTAAACCAAGTCACCAGCGTTGATGACGTGCGAGATTTGGTGGTTCGTGTCGATAACGGCAAGATCATTCGTATAGGTGATATCGCTGAAGTCAAAATGGGGGAAGAGAGCCTTACACCAAGTATTCTACGTGTAGACGACAACTTAGCGATGTCGATTCTGGTGTTGCCGCTAAAAAGTGAAAACCCAGTAACCGTTGCGAATAAAGTGAAGAAACAGATTGATGTGATTCAGCCTCAGTTGCCAGAAGGCATTGAGATGAAGATGGTTTATAACCAAGCTGATTTCATTAAAACGGCAATTGACGAAGGTTTCATGACTTTAGTGGAAGCGATTGTACTTGTTTCTGTTGTCGTCGTTCTGTTCCTCGGTTCTGTTCGTGTGGCTTCGATTCCAATCATCACCATTCCAGTATGTGTGATTGGTGTGTTTGCCGTGATGCATGTACTTGGCTTTAGCATCAATGTGCTTACTATTTTGGCAATCATCCTTGCTATTGGTTTGGTGGTCGACGATGCGATTGTCGTGGCTGAAAACTGCTATCGTCATATCGAAGAAGGTGAAACGCCATTTAATGCTGCAATTAAAGGGTGTCGAGAGATCGTCTTTCCAGTGATTGCTATGACGTTAACATTGGCGGTTGTTTACTTACCAATTGGCTTGATGGCGGGCTTAACCGCTGACCTGTTTAGACAATTTGCTTTCACGTTAGCAGCAGCGGTCATTATTTCTGGGTTTGTGGCGTTAACGCTTTCGCCAATGATGAGTGCTTATTTAATGAAGCCTGTATCAACTCCGGCGAAGTGGTATCAAAAGGTTGATGCGAAACTGAATGTGTTATCGGATTTATACACCAAAGAACTGGGCAAATGGTTTGATCGTAAGGCTCTGATGAGTGGTATTGCTTTGGTACTAATCGCTCTGTCTGCCTTAGCGGTTTGGAAAATGCCTCAAGTATTACTTCCAACGGAAGATACCGGTTTTGTTGAGGTGACTTCTACGCCACCAACTGGTGTTGGCCGTCAGTACCATTTAGATAACAACGAGCAGCTTAACAGTGTGTTCAAGGGTAATAGTTCAGTAGAAGCGAACTTATCTTACATTGAAGGTACACCGACCAATCACGTTCTGTTGAAACCATGGGGTGAACGTGACCAGTCAGCTGATGAATTGGTAAACGAGTTTATCGCTAAAGCACAAAGTTCAGTCTCTGCTTACGGCATGTCCTTCAAGGTGCGCTCAGCAGATAACCTAAACATCGCTACCAACATGATCCTTGAATTGACAACGGTTAACCGTGATACCACTGTGCTGTCTGAAACCGCGAGCGAAGTCGTTAACGCGCTTGAGGATTACGAGGGCGTAACCAACATTAAGAACTCGATGTTGCGTGACCAGTTACGCTATGACTTATCGATTGACCGTAATGCGATTGTGTTGTCTGGTGTGGATTACGGCAATGTCACCAATGCGTTATCAACATTTCTGGGTTCAGTGAAAGCGGCGGATTTACAAGCGGATGACGGTTATACATACCCAATTCAAGTTCAAGTAAACCGAAGTGATCTTGGTGATTTCAAGGTGCTCGATAAGTTGTATGTGGATTCACAATCGGGGCAAAGGCTTCCGTTATCCCAATTTGTTTCAATCAAACAAGTGACATCGGAATCTAACTTCAAGACGTTCATGGGTAAAGACAGCGCTGAAATTACGGCTGACTTAATGCCCGGATACACGGCAAGTGATGTTAAAGCCTACATTGATGATACGGTTCCAAGCTTATTGAAACCGGCGCAGAGCTACGAATTCAATGGCATCGTTAAAGATCTAGTTGATTCAACCGCCGGCGCACAAGTGCTGTTCGTATTGGCGTTGATTTTCATCTTCCTGATTCTAGCGGCGCAATTTGAAAGCTTTGTCGACCCTATGATCATCTTGTTAACGGTTCCATTATGTATTGTGGGCGCGATTTTGACGCTGTCGGTATTTGGTCAAAGCCTCAATATTTACTCCAAGATAGGGTTGCTGACACTGGTTGGCCTAGTGACCAAGCACGGTATCTTGCTGGTGGAGTTTGCGAATGAGAAACGTAAGTCTGGCGCCAGTGCGCAAGAAGCGGCGATCAGCAGTGCTCGTTCGAGGTTGCGTCCTATCTTGATGACCTCACTCACGATGATCCTAGGTTCATTACCGTTAGCACTGGCTGATGGCCCTGGTTCATTAGGTCGAATTAATATTGGTTTAGTACTGGTCGGTGGATTATCTGTCGGAACTTTCTTCTCATTGTTCTTAGTGCCTGTCGCGTATGTCGGTATGGCGAACCTAAAGCAAATGGATGCGTTGACTCGATTAAGAACCAAACCAGCGTAGCGAGATGCTTTAAATTTATCTAGATACTTCAAGGCCCTCATTGTGAGGGCCTTTTGCTATTGTGGGCTAGATTAAGTGAGGAAAGCGGTGAGGGCGGTTAGAAATCGTAGTTTAGATTCATTGAGCTGTAGATTTCGGTGTTACTTTGATCTGAGGCGACAGTGGTGTTGTAAATGTATTCGGTATCAAACGTCAGTGCTAAATTACCCATCAGAATGTTCTTCAAATAGCCTTTTAGGTTGTAGTTTGTGTTCTCTTCACCGTAGGCCATGTTTGCAGTTGCACCCATAGAAAACGTTTCTGTAAGTGTTAGCGATCCATCAATACTGGCATTAACGATCAGCTCGTAGTTTTCTTTGTTTGGGAACTCTTCATCGGAGGGTTGTCGTTGACTGATTCTGTAACCCGGACCCGCAGAGCCTTGAAGCTTGATTCTTTCTGTATCGTAAAAGTGACGACCCAATCCGGTCGCGGTAATGAATTGCTTACGATAGGTACCATAGTGATCGTGTTCAAAACGTGTTGTCGCGACCAAATAGGTGATTTCGTTCAAGTCATAGCTGATGCCATAGTTGGTGGTATAGCGATTGGTACCGTCTTCGTCGTTTTCAGCATCGGTATAGTAGGTATCAAACTGAACTCGTTGGCCCCAGTTCTCTTTTTTGTATCCAATAGAGATTCCAGAGTTGATCGACAAAGATGAGTTGGTGTTTTGTGAGTAGATAAACCCAAGCTTGGTCAAGGTCGTAAAAGGGGATTCTTTAGCTTCTTCTTGTAATTCAGAACCTTCGCTTAATACGACTTGGTCCTCGACTTCCACTTCTTCAACCTCCTCTCCAGCCTCTTTTCCAAATATGGGCATAGAGAACGCGATGAGAGCTAAAGGTAGCTTTCCTAGGTATCGTGTGTATGAAACTGTGTTTGTTAATGGGCGCGTTGTTTGCGAGATAGCGTGTGTCGACATAATGGTTTGGTATATAAAATGATAGAATACGACGAACGCAAGGTTAGTCGTGAAGAGTCGCCAATGAATGAATCGAAAAAGCTAGTGAGTTACGACGCCATAGGTAAAGGCGAAAAAATCGTTTTTATCGCTGAGAACCCGCTACCTCGATGAGGATTGAAATCTTCAATGTGGACAAAGAATTCAAGTATCTCAGAAGGTTTATCGTCTTCGATTAATAAGAACTCGAGTAGCCCTTGTTCGACATGGCATGAAACTATGGTCTCGCTTGATTGATCTGCTGAAATCTGTTCAACATTGATCACAACGCTCGTCTCGGGTAAGACATTGAAAGCATCTTGCGCACATTTGAGAATACAGCTGCAGACATACTCTCGATATAAAGCATTGCTTTCAGAAAGAGACATCGTTTCAAGCTTCACTTCACCTTGGCACAATACCTTTTTTTCTTTAGGGATCACGTTGTGCTTATTAACCTGAATATTGATTTCTAGCAGGTGACCATTCTTATAAGTATTGAAGTTATGGTTAATCAGCTTAGTGTCGGCTACCGCGGCGTTAATCGAGTTCTGCTGAGCTTCGGAAAGGGCAGAAAGCTTTGCTTCACTATCGTTGTTTAATATACCTTTCGATAATTGATTGCCCTTGGCCCAGTAGCTGTAGCTTTGAACCCAATGCACAAACTCTGTCTTGTATTGCTCGATGTCCTGTTCGGCGGCACGCTCAATATTGTTGGTGAGGGTGTACAATTTCGACTTGTTGCCTAGCAGCATATCTAGCCAGCTAGGCTTGTACTCATCGAGTGCTTCCATGGCTTTGACTTTATGATCGAATCGAACTGTTGGCATTACCGGAGCAGGCTCCATCGCAATCGACTCCCAATTCATTTTTGGGGTCGGAATGGTATGCACGGATTGGATTAAGTATAGGTGCTGATTGAATAAGTTCACTTCACTTACAGCGTCCTCAAGTTGTTTGGTATTCATCTACATTCCTGTCGACTGTTGTTCTTGTAATTTGGCGCTTAGTTTATGGTCAAAGCGCGCGAATAGTATTTAAATGAATGTGAATGATCTTTCGTGAGGTTACTTGATATTGGTTTAGGAATATTTCGACTGTGGAGAGATTAGCTTCTGTTTATGAGGGAGGAAGCGGCACATCGAGCCTGGCACAAAATGAACTCGAAACAACATGACAGGCAAGAAAAGCGAAACCCTGCGTTGAAAGCAGGGTTTTTATTGAATCAGTACTGAGTGACTGGTTAGGCAATGTGCGTCATTTTGTTAAGCACAAAGGTTTCAATACAGTTTTCAGTCGCAGCCATGTACTCGGCGATGTGTTGGCTCGCTAAGTGTTTCTCTAGATGAGCTTCAGAATCCCAGTTCTCATGAAAAACGAAGTGAGCAGGGTTACTGTTATCTTGATGGAGGTCGTAGTTGATACAGCCTTCTTCGGAGCGGGTTTTATCGATCAATTTAATCATCTCTGATTTAACTAGCTCAGTTTTATCTTCTTTAGAGACGATCGTTGCAATAATGGTTAGCTTAGTCATTGTGAATTCCTAGGGCAATAAATCTCTGGGTCCGGGTAATATAAGTATCTATAAACCAAAGAAAAAGATACGATCTATCCAATGACTATGGCTGTTTGTGTCCATAATTCTCTTTGTAATCGCGAGATTATTAATGAATTACGCTCATAAGAAAGCCCGACACTAAGCCGGGCATCTTAAAAAGTGAATGAATTAGTTACTGAAATCAGCCTTTACCCAGATCATACGATGGTCAGAGGATACATCCTTGCCGTTACCATAATCACCAATTCGTGAGTCATTGAATAGTTTGCGTCCTTCTTCATACGAAGCTGACCAATAAACACCAGATTCAACAATGTTTAATGTAGCTGACGGCAGTGCGTAATCAACCGCAAGTCCAAACGTCGAAGTTATACGGTTTGGTTGTGGGTGAGACGATGACTTATCTACCGCATGTTCAGCTGCGCCATAACTAGTAGGGTATAGACTGCCGTTGGTGACTTCTTGATTAACTAATGAGTCGTTATGCAAGTCTTGCATTACAGAGCTAATGCCGTCGCCATCAACAGGATCTAGGTTTTGGTCACCCATCATAACAAAGTGCTTGCCTTGCTCTAGGCCACCTGTTTTTCCAGTGTCATCATAGATGAACGACTTGTTTTGGATGTATTGGTGCCAGAAGTCGACTTCTGCTGCGTTTTGCTCAATGTTCTTACCCACATCAAAAGCTGGAGGAGTAGGGTGTGACATCAACAAGTGAACGGTTTCTGTCCCGTTTTTAGTTGGAATTAGGATCGGCGCGTCAACGTGGTTTTTTGACGATAGACGAACTTCTTCCCATTCAGCTGCTGTGTACCACTCGTCGCCACAGTCCATGCCGACAGGGAACTTACTAGGATCATCACACACTGTGATTGTTGGGATGGTTGCACCTTCAAGATCCTTCCATTTAAATTCTTGGAATGTACGAGTGTTTGCCGTGTCTATCTCATATTTAGACATTAGAGCAAACGCGTACTGACCGTGGTAGAAACCGAAGCCCCAAGCGTCACCGGGAAGTGTTCCAAAATTACCGTCATTGTCTAAATCAAAACCAAATTCGTTCAGCAAACCTGTATTGGTCGAATAGCTTTCAAAATATGGGTATGAGATTGGTTCTAGGTTCGCGTCGCCACCTGCACCTTCGATACTTTGAGCAACAGAAAGGTAGTTCTTCTGGAAGCCTTCGAGCGCTGATTTGTCGGTACCAGTACCATCATTGTTAAATTCAGCCATCATCAGCACATCAGGTCGATTCTTTTGAATCACGGCAGCGACGTTGCGGATCTGGATAACCTTTGCAGCTGTTACTTTGTCAGCGTCATCAATCGTGTTATCCAAATAGTCGGTCACTAGTTTTGTTTGAGCGCTTGGTTCAATCTGCATTTCTGTCACAAGGTCTTCGAAGGTGGCACGATCAAAAGACAAGTTATAAGTCGCGATCTTTACTTCTTCAGGTTGAACGTAATCTGTGTCACTGCTGCAACCAATCAAAAGTGCAGAAGAGATGGCGAAAGCGATAGATGTTTTTAACAATTTCATAAAGTGGGTCCGCTAATTGCTGAAAGAAATTTGGGACGCGCATGTTATGAGATGGATATCATTCTGTAAGTGATTCTTGTCACAGGCAAGGCTCTGAAGTGACATCTTGTTGCATTGAAAATGTGACATTTGGAACTAGTGTCTGTAATTAGAATAAAGACTTAAAATTCATAAATTTAATTAGAACTGTGAATTAAAAAAGCCCTCATAGCAATATAAGGGCTTCAGAATAAGAATCAAACTGTGTTGTTATTGGTGTGTTAAGCGTATTTTTTTGCTTTAAGCATATTGTTCCACTGTCATCGCCCAATTTTTCTTCTGTTGTTCGAAATTCATTTTGATTTGCTGGTAACGAACTTTAAGAACTGAGTGTTCGTACTTCTTCACAACGTCTTCACGTTTACTTTCAAGTAGCTGCTTTTTGACTTCGTAGTACTCGTTCATGTTTGATACTAGAGCATCGAATTCTTGCTGAAGCTTGTCTGCGATTTGTTGCTTGTCGGCACGGTGCATGATTTTTTGCTGTGTGCGTTTGAGTAGCATTGACGCTTCGGCTTTCTCAATGCGAGCTTGAGGGGTCTTTTTAAGCTTACTTGTCAGTCCCATCAATGAAGCACTTTTGATCAACCACTTTGTAGGATCGTATTGCCACCAGTAGATGCCGTTACGGTAGTCGTTCTCAAAAATGTGGTGGAAGTTATGGTAGCCTTCGCCAAAAGTTAGAACCGCCAACACACCGTTATCGCGGGCCGTGTTTTTGTCGGTAAAAGGTTGGCTACCCCAGATGTGAGCAAGAGAGTTAATGAAGAATGTTGTGTGGTGGTTAAGTACCAAACGAACAGCGCCTACGATTAACAACATGCCAAGTACGTCACCGTAAATAACACCTAAAGCGATAGGAACACCGAAGTTCATCAGCAATGCCAACAGAACATAGTGCTTGTGCTGCCACATAACAATCTTGTCTTTTTTAAGGTCACGGCAGTTTTCGTAGTTTTCGTACATTGAAGTGCTGTAATTACGAATCATCCAACCAATGTGCGAGTACCAAAAGCCGCGTTTTGCAGAGTATGGGTCTTTGTCGTTGTTATCGACATGCTTGTGGTGTACACGGTGATCAGAAGACCAGTGTAGCGCGCTGTTCTGCAGGGCAAATGCACCACCTAATGCAAACAGGAATCTTAGGCTTGAATGCGCTTCAAACGCTTTGTGTGACCATAAGCGGTGATAACCCGTCGTGATTGAAAGGTTACAGAACGTAAAGCAGATCGCTAGCCATATCCAGTGCTCCATACCATAGCCAAAAAAGTAGCCATAAACGGGAGCGGCTACAACAGCAAGCAGCATACTAAAAGAGAATACAAAAATATTGAGCCAGATTAATGGCGGCTTTTTTGTAGATTGTTTGTCGGCACTATTCATTAGCAAATTTCCATTGGGCTTACATCTGTGCGCTAGAATATCAGCGTACACGTGTAAGTCAATATTGAAAGTGTAAACGTGTATTAGTATGTTTTGCTTAAATATTGTATAAAGGTAGTGTGAAATGTAGTAGCAAGTCATAAATGGAAGTACTAAGGGCTAATAAATGGAAATTAAGGTAGCTGAATATAAAGATTATGAGCGGATTGCCCAATTACACGCGGATAGCTGGAAGCTATATTACCGTGGCATCCTTGCTGATGATTACTTAGAAAATGATGTTTTGGAGGACAGATCTGTTATTTGGCAGACTCGTTTGATTAATCCTCCTTTCAACCAACATGTTTTATTGCTAGAAGAAGGCGGTTTACTGGTTGGTTTCGTCTGCGCGTTTGGTAATCACAACTTTGAACGAGGTACGTTCATTGATGCGTTACACGTAGACAATAATTACCGCGGTCGCGGTGTAGGCAAGCGTCTATTGTCTGAACTATCGAAGTGGTTACAGCAATACTATTCGGATTCAGGGCTTTACCTAGAAGTGATGTCTGAAAATCGCCAAGCTATCGCGTTTTATGAAGCAATTGGAGGCAAAGAAGAGCTAGAGCAAGTTTGGAATGCACCATGTGGTAGCCAAGTGAACGAAAAAGTGATTTCTTGGAACTCTCCCGTTGAACTTGAACAGAAAACAGCAAGCGTCGTGTATTCTTAGACGATTCTTGTTGAATACTGGTTCCTTGCTTAATTGCAACGCTTACCAAAGCTGAAGAATAAAGATAAAAGCCCCGAGCATTAAATTGTTCGGGGCTTTTTTGATTGGAGTAGTCGTCTTTTTTGTTAATCGCTAAGGTGCGTGAAATACTGGGTGATTAATCACACCATGTGATCTTATTCCTACCACCTTTCTTCGAAATGTAGAGTGCTTGGTCGGCGTCGTCGATAAGTTGCTCGACAGAACCAAGGGCCTGAGGTGCATGTTTTACACCGATTGAAATCGTTACCTCTAACCTAAGGCGAGAAGGGGACTCTATAAGGGAGTTAACTAGCGATTCAATTGAAGCCTTTGTTTCCCCTTGCACCATCACCAAAAATTCTTCACCCCCGTATCGAAAGCAGTTACTGCTCGTCGGTAGTCGTTTTTGAATCTCATCAGCCAGTTCTTTTATCACCATGTCGCCCATTTGATGGCCGTAGGTGTCGTTAATTGATTTGAAATGATCAACATCTATCATTATCGATGTAATGGATAACTGACGGTTTATGCTCGGTTCTATGACCTGATGAAGATAAAGGCGGTTGTAGCAACCTGTTAGCGCGTCTTGATAAGAAAGCGCCTCAAACATATTGGATTGTTTGCGAAGCTGAATCGCTTGTTTGCGCAACTGCTCGGATTGAGCAAAACGCTTGTGTACTTCTAAGTCACGTCTTATACAGGCCGCTGAGATTAGGATGTAAGCCGAAATATAAACGGAAATTGTTTCTATTTCATGCTTTGGCTCTGCTTCATAAAGCAGTGGCGCAAGGCCGATCAGATAAGCCAAAAAGATAAACGACAGCGTAAAGATACTGTATTTGGCTGACAATCTTGAAAATGTGCCAATGTAGATCATGACGAGAATGATACCACCTTGGTAATCGAAATTATTCAGATCAATCGCAAGCCGACCGACATAGACTAAGAAAAGTGAGCTAACTACAAGGAAAGCACTTTCTACCAGTTCCAAAACGTTGGGTTTGTTTGTAATGCAGTATCTGGCGACAGCCATCATCAATAGAAAAAGTATGACTCGGAAAATGATAGGTGTAATGCACTCGCTACCAAAGTGGATGTAGTCGGTGATGATGAAAGCACAGAATATTGAGATCGGGATGTAGATGAAATTTATGTACGGCAAATAAATTTCATTATCGAAATAGGTTTTAAATCTTTGATTCTTGAACCCAGAATAAGAGCGCATTGAGAAATTAGCCGAGATGGATACACAATAATTTGCGTAGTATGTCACAGTCTTTGGGATTGTAAACGACCGTTTCTATAGATTTGTCAGTATGTTAGCTAGATCAACAAACGGTAACAGGCAATATTCACGCTCTATCATCGATAGAACGTGAATATATTAGAGGCAGGTGTAAGAGTGGTAAACAGAAACTAAAGTAGATTAATAAAAACTAATAGCGATTAACGCTTGTTCTTCAAGTAACGCTTACGACGCTCTTCTTTTTTCTTAATCTGTTGTTCGGCTTTCAGCGCAGCCGCTTCTTCAACTTCGATCAGCTCTTGTGTGATCATTTCTGGCAACTCAAGAGTTACCTTACCTAAAGTGCCATTACGCAATTCGTGAAGCAGGATTTCTGAACATTTGTGAATGTCTATGTGGCCACCTGCACGAAGTGCACCACGCTTACGGCCAATCGCTTCCATCAGTTCGATGTCAGACTCAGGCAGCTCTTCAATTTGGTAGCGCTCTTGCAAAAGGTTAGGGTACTGCTTTGCTAGGTACTCTACTGTGTAAAATGCCACTTCATCGTATTCCATTGCCGTATCTTTTACAGCACCTGTTGCAGCCAAGCGGAAGCCACTGTGTGGGTTTTCCACTTTAGGCCAAAGGATCCCTGGAGTGTCTGAAAGGATCACGCCATTCTGCAGGTTAATGCGTTGCTGACGACGAGTTACCGCAGGTTGGTTACCAGTAACCGCGATCGTACGTCCCGCCAAACAGTTGATGATGGTCGATTTACCCACGTTTGGGATGCCCATGATCATTGTACGAATATTCTTGCCCATCTGTTCACGGTGCGGTGCCAGCTTACGTACTAGCTCCATAACGTGGTTAACTTCTTCTTTTACGCTAGTCGTAATCGCAATCGCTTTAACGCCTTGCTCTTTCTCGAAGTGTTCAATCCAACGCTGAGTCAGTTCAGGATCGGCAAGGTCACGCTTGTTCAACACTTTTACACAAGGCTTATCGCCGCGCAGTGAAGAGATCATTGGGTTTTCACTACTAAACGGGATACGAGCGTCCAGTACTTCGATGATCACATCAACCTGTGGGATAACTTCTTCGATTTCTTTGCGGGCTTTATGCATGTGGCCCGGAAACCATTGAATAGACATAGAGATAAACCTTGATAAATATATTTGCTGCACATTGTAAGGGTTGGATGATACGTGTAAAGGTATATCTATCGCGACCTTCAATGAGCTCTGTGAGTTTGCTTGAAGTATAGACGGCTTGGTGATGCTTATTTAGCTGATGATTAACCTGATGAAAGTGGGCCCGCTAATGTTGTGACGTGTAAAAAGCCGCTATATCTTTCAAGTCTTGGTCATTGAGCTTGCTTAGTTGTGCTCGCATCATATCTGCGTAGTCGCCTTGTCTTTCCCCATTTTGATACGCTTTCATTGTATTAAAGAGGTAGGTTGGATCTTGACCAGAAAGCTTAGGATAGGAGTTATCAGCCGAAGGGCTGGTGGGGTTATGACAAAAAACGCAGCTTGGTGATTTCACTTTACCTAATTCAGGATCGCCATCATCAGAGGCATAAAGGCTAGAAGAAAAAGCGACTAATATTAGAGCGAAGGATGGGTAATGCATGTTTTTGTTCCGGTAAAAACATGATTATAAAGCTGACCTTAAGGGGAAGCTCAAGTTCTATTTGCTCTAGATGAGCAATTACATGGGGTTAGAGTGAATTTTTACAGCTTTGTTAGGAAAGTCATGTACAAACCGGAGCAGCTAAGCTTTTTGAGAAGCTGTGAGTCATAGAGCCGAAATGTGTCGTGAGGCTTAAGTTTTTGTGATGCGCAGTTGTTGGATATCAGAGCAGAAACTTGTTAAGGGGGGACGTGGCCCAAGCTTTGAAAGGGAACTTTCGTCAACTGTCATCGTGCTTGTAGGTAACTGTAATTTACTATTATCTTTGGATTGTAGTTATACTTTGAGCTTTATATCAGGTTGTATAATAGTCTCTAAACTATTGATAAAATATGCTTTTCTTATTGCTTCTTTGCGGTTTGTGACATTTATTTTTTTATATATATTGTATACGTGCGTCTTTACCGTACTTTCTGAAATAAATAGTTCGTTTGAAATTTCTAAATTTGAATCGCCTCTAATCACGCGCTTGAATATTTGAACTTCTCTTTTAGTAAGGCTAGATAGTATTACTTTCGACTTGAAAGTGTAATCGTGTCTATTAGATAGAATATGTGACATTAACTTTCTTGGTAGCCACAAATCGTCGTCACACACTGTTTTTAAACAACGGGTAAGGTGATCAATAGGAGCGTCCTGATAGATGATTCCCTTTATATTAAACAAGTTGAATAACTGCATTACGGTAATACTCTGTCCGGTAATGTCTGCAGGGACATCATAAACTACCCATTTATTGGATTCTATTTTGGATAAGATGATGTTGATATCTTCGATATTTGCTAATAGCAAGTAGCTAATAAGGACGATATCGAAAGTTTTATGGTTATTCGAGCGCTCAATGCTCGCCAAACATTCTCTGCTAAAAGAAAAGTCACTGTATTTTCCTATTTCGCGCTGAATAAACTGGTTGTTAATACCGTTGTCACCAATTAGGAGCATCTGTTTTAAATTATTTCTATGCATAACTTATTCCGAGCCTGGTAAATCATGTTTTGATTCTATGACGTTGTGTTTTATAAAATTGAGCTCTTCGGCTTAATTTTTACATAATTGCATAATTACGGTTGCTGTGAAAGTCGGGGTTCAATAGAAATTTGTAATGTATCGTCATATTGACCTCCTGGTTTGTTCTCTGTTTCACCAATGACAAAATTCAAAGGAATAGGTTGACCAATCGTAGCGGAAAGACGTTGAATCCTTGCATCCAGTTGCTCAAGATTTACTCTGTCGCTATCGAGGGACAATTGATATGGAATGTCCCATTTGGTCTCATTAGATTCATGACGCAGCATTCCTTGGTGGGATGATTCCAATACGATGGTATAAGCTGTATTGCTTTGAACCCATAGGTTAGGTGCAGAACGAATAACCTTGTTTGAGTATAAGGTTCCTAGATCAAGGTCATAATGTTGTTGGGTTAATCCATAAAAATGAATTTTCGCAGCAGGAGGAACGGTAACCGATACTGGGATGGAACTAGGGCTAATTTCTATTTGTTGACTATTTGATGTATAAGACGGCGAGACTTCCAATAACCCCCGATAGGTTCCTGATGCTAACCATTGTTTGCTCGGAAATCGCATTTGTATCGTTGCCGAAGGTTGGCTGTCGGTTAATGATAAGTGCCATTGATTAGCCACTGGCATACCGATCTGTCCACTCCACTCAAAGTTGAGTTTGTCTTGGTTTGACCCTTTTAACGAGCGGCTTGTATCGTTAAGCTGCAAAATTAAGCTTAAGTTGCAGGGTTCGCCAATTATGTTCGCATCTATACGGTAAGTGTTTATTGTTGCGAATGTGCCTGCGCTGAAAACATCATATTGTGATTTCGATGAGACGGATTGAATAGTCAACGCACTAGCTTCACATGCCAATGCCGAAGGTACATGGTTTATGGCTATGAGGAACAAGGATCCCCAAAGTACTTGTTTATTCGACATACACATCTCCTAGTCTTATCAAGTTGTTACTGCGTTCACTGAGGGAAATGATGACTGACTCTTGTTCTTTAGTGTCTAGTACTAATTGATATTTACCTGGCTTTAACCCAGAGATTGCAAATATGCCGTTACGATTTGTAAAGAAGTCAATTGGCAACTGTTTTGCCTCACCAAGGTAATGTGCTACGCCAGCGACAAGTGAAATAGGGTTGTTACTTTGACGATCGAATAGCTTGCCAATAACGGTTAATACAGCATCAGATCCAATCTGGAGTTGGAAGCCCCTTTTGTAACCCGGCTTAATCCAAAAAGCGCCGTCGCCTAAGTCATACCCTGGTGGCAAGTTATCGACCTCGTAGCTGACTACTTGGCCATTATAAGCAACAAGGTCAGGAACCATGGCACTTGCATCTCCTTTAAGATAAACGCGTGCGTACTCACCCTCTTTTGTGGGATCGATAGCCACGTCATTCTCTTTAAGGCTCTTATGTTTGCTGACAATAGCAAATGCTTCGCGTACTGGTCTGCCGATCGTCACAGATGAGCCCGCAAAAGCAATGGCACTACTAATGGTCACGTCAGTATTGTGGTTTCGTGTTTCACCACTAATGTCTTCAAGCCGCGAAGCGTGGGTTGCATTTAATTCATAGCGGTTTGCCGTGTAGTTAATTCCGGCATCCATATCGGCATCCGTTTCTTCGTTATTAATGACACTCGCAAACGCTGATATCCCGCCTGTGTTACCAATATTATTTTGATAGCTGTAATCTAAGGCGGCTTCATTGAGTTCTGTGGTGTATCGACCGACGACACGAGTTTGTCGACTAAGAGGCCAGCTAACGGTGACTGTAGTGCTGATATCATCGTCTTCGGTTGCGTTGTTCCGATAGTTAACGCGTGCGCTCCAGGTGGCGGGTGTATCAAACAGTCCGTCCGATAAACTCGGGCTAATCAGCCAATAATCGTTCTCTTTGTCTACTCCTGAACGATAATTGAGCGTCATGGCGGCACGTAAGGACTTGCCAAGATAAATGGAGCTGAATGCAGAGACATAATGAGTGGTTAAGTTGATATCGATATCGGAAGCATCAAATCCTGAAACCCCAGTAAAATTGTTGGCCAGATATTCATAACTGAAACTCAGTTGTGGGGACAGCGTGTTCGTATTGGAAAACTCCGCATCGAACGCAAATTTGTAAGCGTCGCCAGTTCCAAATGTAGGGTGTTCGCTAAGAGAAGCAGTGAGTTCAGTGACGCCCCATGTAGAAGCGAGTAACGCAGTGGCACCATATTGATAAAGATCTTCACGGGTTTGAAAGTTCGTACCTAACGTTAACCAAGGACTAATACCCACATCAATATAACCATGGAAAATGCGCTCGTCGGTTAGGTACTCTAGTTGTCCATTTTTTAATTCAGAAGGCGCTCCATACATGATGCTATATTCAAACTCACCGCTATTGAGCAAGTCGTTACCGGTCGCAATAGAAAACTCGATGCGTTCTTCATTACCGGAGCGGTCGGTGATGACGAGTACAATATCATTACTACCTTGTGCAAGGGGGATATCACTAAGGTTATAGCTACCTGCTCCTAGAGTTAATCTTTGGACTGCGATCCCATCAATATAGACATCGACATTTGATGCTCTTTGAAGCGTGAATGATTGATTGGCTCGTGGTCGTGCATTTCTGGTTGGAATGAGCGTAAAATCTCGAGTTAAACCAATACCAAGTATGTCTGTGCTGTCCTGAAAAGATTGACCACTGTTGTACATATCGCCGAGCACAAGTCGTGTTCCTTGTTCGGCAAAGTCAATATTAAGACGAGATCCTTCTCTTATGTATCGTGAATCTTGTGATGAGCTGTTTTCTAGATAGGATTCATACTCAAAGTTTAGAAAACCAATGTTAAGTGCTGAATCGAATTGGCTGCGATAAAGATCCTGTCTTGATGAGTTTTGATCGACATATTGGCTCTCATTGGCAGAAAGGGCAAAATTAATGTACCCACTAAACAGGCTTGGTTCAGCATAGTTATAAAAATCATCTGCGCCGTCCATAGACAATTGCTGGGTTAAGCCAAATTCAGGCGGTACTGTCACGATACATTCTAATGATGAGAAATCGAAACTCAGCCCCAGTCCTACGCTCTCGAAGTCGTTCTGTGACAGCATCTCATCGTCAGTCGTATCATTGAGCTTCCCAATGCCCTCCTGAGTTACGAC
Organism: Vibrio sp. 10N.286.51.C3; assembly: GCF_003050065.1. Lineage (NCBI taxonomy): Bacteria > Pseudomonadati > Pseudomonadota > Gammaproteobacteria > Vibrionales > Vibrionaceae > Vibrio > Vibrio sp. 10N.286.51.C3. The sequence goes on from NZ_PIGC01000008.1 coordinate 182,034, forward strand.
GGACGAAAGGAGGGAGAGTGTACTTTCCTTAGGTAACAAAATTTCGTTGTTTGCGGTAATGATAATGTCCGCTTCCCCAAGTATGGTGTCACTTATCCTTAGCAACGAGGTAAGTTGAATATCTCGTCCTGTTGGGTTTAAGACCATTTCTTGGCCCCAAGCAGTAGGACTTAAGGCGGCACAATAAAAAAGTACTAATCCCAAGACATACAAAATTTGCCACATCTTGTGATAGGGTTCAGTTTTCATGCCCATGATAAGTGCCCACTGGTAAGTAATTTAAAGAAGAAGGCAAAGTAATAATGGAGCGTGGTGGAATAAACTGCTCACCTAAAGCCTCATGTACTTTTTGGCTCTGAGATTCGAGCCCCGCAAAATGAAGTAACGATGTGTAGGTAAATCGCGATCCTGAATTAGTGAGTGTTAGCTTGCCTTGCTCATCTATGCGCAATTTCACGTCAGGCTCTAACGACGATGAGTGAATGTGCAGCAACGCATTGTAGTGAACTTGTAAGTTGATACCGGTTGTTAAACCGATGGGTTTATCTGTTCTCGCGTTGTTCTGTCCAATATTCACGGTACTGAAACGAATGAAATAACTTTGAGAGGTTTCGAGTGTTCTATTTCCCAACCATTGTATACGGAATACTTGACGTTCTCCGGGGGCCAACATCGCCGCTGGTGGAAACACAAACATCTCTTCACTCGCTAGATCAGATGTCTCGAATGTACCATCAGATAAGAATTTTAATCGACGAACGTTAGCTTCAAGTGGGAGAGCTTGTGTTGAGTTGTTAGTCACAACTAGTTGCGACGTTGCTCTGTGATCTGTGTTGAGCTCAATGACGGTTGGAAACAGTGTTATGCCAAACGCTTGTGCACACAGAAAGCAATAAATTAGCGCCCCCCAAATATCACGTCTCATTGCTATTGATCCTGCTCTATTTCAATCGATAGGTTATTCACGTTGTAATTTTTAAGAGGCAGCATTTCAAAAAAACGAGTGGAGTAGGGAAGGACTAAAGTTCCAGGAATACGCTTAGCGATTTCTACGCCTTTTAAATATGTCGAATTTTTACCATCAGATATCTTCCATGTTGTATTTGTTAATCGACCGTAGCTATTACCACTGTTAAGTACTTCAAGAACCCATTTGTTGTTTTTGGTATTCTGTTCGATACTTTTAATTTCTAGCTGAGAAGCTGTGTTCTGAGGTCGGACGTTAATAAGCGTATTAAATTGCAGTAACAGACTTACTTGTCCTTGGTTGCTGCTTGCTCTTTGAACTTGTACTTGCTTAACAGCAATTCGATACGCTTTAGATTCTGTGATGGAAGGATCGCCTAAATAGCGCACCATAATAGATTGTGATCGTCCAGGTTCAATAATCGCGGTCACTGGAATAACTAGTAGCTCGTCATCAGCAGGAGTGGTGGTCTCTTTGCCATATTTGTCCATTGTCATATATACCGGAGACAACTCAACCGTGAGCGGTTCTTGAGAAGAATTCTCAACCCTCATGGTCATTTGAGCTCTTTTGCCAAGCGGCGTCATTTCCATAGACATCGGTTCTACTTTGAACGCATGAGCGGACAAACAAGTGAAAGACAATAAAAACAGAACGGTCCATTTATGTATGATCCATTGATACATAGCGATAAGCTCCAAATTAAACTTACGTCGTTGAGATTGAGGCTAAGATTAAGTCGGAGGCCAAATAATAGCCCCCGACTTATTAACCTCTAATTTGAGGTGATATTTACGGTTAATGTATCTGAGTAGCCACCTGCCCATGGGGAGGTTTCTGTCGTCACAATATCAATAGATGCGGCAACACCTGTCGCTAATGCGCCAGAACCGCCATAAGAATTACTGACTGAAACGTCATTTAGACCTGGGCCCCCTGGTGCATTAAGCGTGAACGGAGCTAAGCCTGAAGGATTAAATGTTGCATCGTATGTAAGAGCGTAGTCTTCGCTATCATCTGACTCTAGACCACCTTCAGCACTTGTCAGTGTCACAGTTGCACCATCGACGTCATTACACTTCATGTTAAGACCACTAACAGAAAGGTTTTGAATTTGAGATACGTTACCAAAGTCCATAAGTTGCGTTGAAAGACCAGTAACCTCACATACAGGTGAAACAAATCCAACTAACTGTACATCACCTGGAGCGGCTTGGACTTGAGCGCCAAAAATAGCTGTGACTGTTGCTGCGTAGAGTGTTAGCTTTTTCATTAGAAATTCCTTTATCTTAAATGATTGGCTCGAATACTGCTGAGCGTATGTTGTTCTGCAGATACATTGCAGAGTTTTCACTTTGTTACGCTATGAATCGAAGGGTAAACTTCGATCTCAATAACGTCTTGATAATAACCTGCGTAATGCAAGCTATTTTCGAGTGCTACCCTAAGATTCCCCTGTTGAGAGAACGGAATAACACCAGAACTGTCTATCATTACTGGTGAAGTAAGTTGGCTACTGTGCCTACTTTCATGAAGACGAATTTCGTCTATTTGTAATGACAAATTGTAACTTTCAATAATATCAACCCCTTGATGTTGATATTTTAAGCCTCCATATTTTGAGTTGATCGTTATACCCAACGGACGGTTACAATAAATATTAAAAGGTAACGATTGCACATCACGGTGTTCCGTAAAATTCATAATGTTGCCAGAAAAGAAGTTTATTTCGCATCGGTCTTTGATCTGACCGCTAATTCCTAACGTTAAGCTATTAGCACTGGCATATAATGAAAGTGACAGACTGAAAATTAACGCTGAGACGATTAAGTTATGAAGAATTCGAAATGCTTTAACCATAATCTCACCTCTCAACGGTTGAATGTAACTTGTTGCTTAACTGTGAAAACTATATGTGCTTTAAAAAATGGTGAAGTAGTAAAAAAAGTTTATTATTTAAGAGAAGTATGAGTTTTAGTATGATTTTAATCTGAACCGAAGAGATTAAATAATTGGATAATAATAATATATTCAATTAGATAGTGGAGTTTTCCCCAATGTTTGAGTTGACGAGCGATTTTTATTTAATTGATAAAAATAGAAGTATGGTCTACGTCGAGTGTATTGAGTTTTTTGATGGGCCGTTGTCACCACAATAGTTACAGTGTTATTAACGGGGAGGCTAATTTGAAAACTTAATTTATAAGTTGATTTTAGCGATTTTAAATTTTTATTTCCGAGAGGGGTATCTGCTGTTTGTTTATTGAAATTAGTTATTTAAACGAATTTTTAGGGGAGGTTAACTCTAGTTTTAAATACCGTATGCGTGGTATTTAAAAGCTTGGCATTATTATTACTAAGTTATTTACCTCTAGTGAACAGACAAAGCTTTAAGTCATTAATGAAATTCAAACTCAAAGGTTAATTGAATGCTTAAATTTAGGGATTATTCTTAGAAGGTATCCTTATAGGCCAAAACGAGATTGCGTTCTGTTCCAGTCAATCTAGTGTGTTTTCTAGAAAACCTACAGGTGTCGAAGGCTGGTTTTGTTGTGGAATTGTCTAACAGATTTGATGAAAAATTAAAGCTTCCCGAAGGAAGCTTTAGTGTTAATTGCGATAGAGGCTCTTCTCGTTAAGAGTTAAAGTGCATTTTCTAGCTTTGTTAGGAAAGTAGTGATGTCTTCAGAGCTGATATCTCTATGAGTAACAAATCGAACCGGGTTACCTGGAGACATCGTAATGCCTTGTTTGCCCAGTTCGCGAGCGATTCGGTTGATATCAACGGACTCATCTAACTTAGCAAACACAATGTTAGTTTGAATGAAATCAGGGTTAACAGAAATGCCTTCTAACTTGCTTAGGCCGACCGCTAGGTTTTTCGCGTTCTCGTGGTCAGCTTTAAGTTGAGCAACGTTCTCAGTCAGTGCCATTTTACCTGCTGCAGCAAGAATGCCTGCTTGACGCATACCGCCACCAACCATTTTACGTAGTCGACGTGCTTTAGCGATGTACTCTTTACTACCAAGTAGTAGAGAGCCAATCGGAGCACCTAAACCTTTCGATAAACAAATCGTCATCGAATCGAAGTGTTGTGCGATCTCTTTAATGTGAACGTCTAACGCGACTGCCGCATTGTATACGCGTGCACCGTCTAAGTGCATCTGTAAACCATGTTGGTTTACGAACTCACGAGCTTCCGCTAGGTAAGACATTGGCAGCACTTTACCATTGATCGTGTTTTCTAAACTAAGAAGTTTAGTACGAGCAAAGTGACTGTCGTCTGGCTTAATCGCAGCAGCAAGCTTTTTAAAATCTAAAGTGCCGTCTGGGTTGTTCTCGATTGGTTGAGGTTGAATCGAGCCCAATACCGCCGCGCCACCGGCTTCGTATTTGTAGTTGTGCGCCTGTTGACCACATAGGTATTCATCACCACGCTCACAGTGCGCCATTAGGCCGAGTAGGTTGGCTTGCGTACCTGAAGAGGTGAACATAGCGGCTTCAAAGCCCGTTTCGTTGGCTGCCCACTGCTCAAGCTCGTTTACTGTTGGGTCATCACCATATACATCATCACCGACTTCTGCGTTTGTCATTACATCGCGCATAGCTTGTGAGGGTTTAGTTACGGTATCAGAACGAAAGTCCATGTTTCTCTCCTAGAGTGTTATAGGTAGCCGCAGAGTTGGGCTTTACTTAAACAAGCGATAGTTTTTGTATCGGTGATTTGATCGTGTCGTATTTTATCTTGCAGTTCTTCTAAGCTCAGTTCGATCACTTCTATGACTTCATCTTCATCACATTCAAAGCGGGTAGTGAGGCTTAAGTCTTTTGCGACAAACAGATGCTGTATTTCATCACAGAAGCCAGCCAAAGGGGTGACTTGCCCCAAGCTTTGAAAGGAAGTTGCGCTGTAACCGGTTTCTTCTTCCAATTCACGCTGGGCACATTGAAGAGGTGTCTCATCAATTTCCATCGTGCCTGCAGGTAGTTCAAAAAGCCATTTCTTAAGAGAAGGGCGGAATTGGTTAATGAGGATTATTTTTCCAGACGAAGTGATAGGAAGAATAACTGCCGCGCCAGGGTGGTTTATTGTTGTATGTTTTACCACGACGTTCGTAGGGAGCGTCACGTTCTCTTCTATGAGAGAAATACTTTTCCATTTATGGATAACTTTACTCATGCAGTCTGGCCACATTCCTTGCCAATTTTTCGTATAACGGAAGACGTGCACCACCATAACGTCTATGGTGTCGAAAATAAAAGAAAAATTAGGGTTAACAATAGATTTAGTTTCACGCCGTTCGTGATGTTACTCTCATAATTGGAATCTATGATTGCGCCAAAATTACCGACGTAACCATCTGATATAAATGCAACTCAATAATAAAATACACTTGTAACAAAGTGCTAACAAATGTATAAAAACATATCTACACTCTCAATTGTTCAAAGATTTTCGGAGTAACGCATGAACCCTTCTATTTCTTCACATGCTGACAAGGCGCTACTCTCTGAAAGAATCAATAAATTAGCGCATGCTCTCTCTGATGGAGTCTATGAAAGAGAAGACACGATTAAGCTATGTTTACTGGCTGCATTGGCTGGTGAAAGCGTGTTTCTATTAGGCCCTCCGGGCATTGCAAAAAGCCTTATCGCAAAACGTCTTATTCAGGCTTTTGACAACAGTAGTTATTTTGAATATTTGATGACACGTTTCTCTACGCCAGAGGAAGTGTTCGGCCCGCTAAGTATCCAAGAATTAAAAGACAACGGTCGTTATGTAAGACTGACCGAAGGTTACCTACCAACAGCACAAGTTGTATTCCTTGATGAGATCTGGAAAGCCGGCCCTGCAATCCTAAACACCCTGCTTACTGTAGTGAACGAAAAAACATTTAAGAATGGCAGTGACATTGAACGCGTACCTATGCGCTTGTTGGTTTCTGCATCTAATGAACTTCCAGATGAAGACAGCGGCCTAGAAGCCCTTTATGACCGTATGTTGGTTCGCGTGTTTGTTAACCGTATTCAAAACAAACAAAATTTCAAATCAATGCTGACAACGGGTACTTCTCAAGAAGCTGTGATTCCAAAAGGTTTGGCGATCACTGACATTGAGTACCATCAATGGCAGAAAGAGCTCGACAAGCTAGAGCTGACCGATAACTCGTTTAACAAGCTGTATGAACTGAAAACCATGCTTGAAGAGACGGTTAAGAAGCAAGGCTCAGCATCAGAGTCAGACTTGTATGTATCAGATAGACGCTGGAAGAAGGCCGTTAAACTATTGAAAGCGAGTGCGTTCTTCAGTGGTCGCGATAGCGTGAACCCGCTAGATATCATGCTTCTGCAGGATTGTTTATGGCATAGCCCTGAATCGCGCGATGTAGTTCGTAGCGTGGTGAAAGACTTTGCATTGAACCGAGCGTTTGATCAACAAGAGTCGAAAGCTCAAATCGAGATGTCTCGTGAAGAGTTAGAAGAGATTCAAGACGATGTTGAATCGACGCTATCAGTTTCGCTCTCTATGGAATCAACCAGCGGCTTGTTGCGTAAAGACGTTTACCAGAATGATATCAAGAACGCGAAAATGTACAGCGTGGGCAGTGCATACAATCTAGTGAAACTCGTTATGCTGCAAAGCAACATGTCGGTGTCTGAATCTGAGAAAGGTGATAGTCGTTGGGTATACGTAGCCAAAGACGATTTTGATCGTGTTCTTAAAGAAGGTCACGGTGATATTTACGGTTACGTAAACGAAAATAAAAACCTATGCCGCTTAAAACTCGACTTGGATGCATCGAACCAATTAGTGATTAAAGACATTGCCAATCGCTCTGTCTTGGTGAGCGTTGTTACCACAGATGGTTTGGATCAAGAACTGTATAACAAGTGGTTGAGTGGTGCTGAGAAAGCCTTAGAGCAGTTAACTGAAGCTGAATTCAAGTTAAAACGTGTTCGTACTGAATTCCATGATGCGTTACCTCATAACTATATTGACCCTGATTTACCGAAAGCGATGGAAGCAAGTTTGCAAGCGGTAACGCAAGATCTTGAAACCACGAAAGTGAAGAGTGCAAAGATTGCTCAGCGTATTAAGTTTATGAGTCAGTACTTCGAGTAAGGGGAGAGCATATGTTAGGAGCAGACGGCTTAAACCTCGCTTTGATGGTGGCTGATTCAGGAATCATTGATACAGCGATGAACGATCTCATTGCTCGCTCTCAAGTCATGATGGCTGCTGAGAATAAAGGCGTAAAAACATCAGTCAAAAATCACTTAGTTAAATGGCGTGGTAAGGTCAAAAAGCGCGTAACTAAAGTGTGCGAAACCGACCGATTTCAAGAAGAAATCGCCCTCTACCAAGAAGTGATTCACTGGGATGAACCGCAATTCTTTGATGAGATTGATAGTGTCATCAAAAAACTGGAGTGGCACTCCGCGTTCTATCTACAAGCAAGACGCTTGATGGAAAACAACAAAGGCGTTTATAACGCGATGTTTCCACACTACTTTTGCGACCAATGGTACCAATCTCTTTCTGATGCGATCAAGCAAGCTCAAGTAACCGAACTCGAAACAAGCAAAGAAAAAGTCTTAGCCGATCTTTATCAGCGCATGGAAACCATGAAAAACATGGACAAAGTGACGGAGTCGGGTGATGAAGGCAGTGTAGGGCGCTTGTGGGACATGGCATCTGCCAAGTTAAGCAAAACAGACCTTACCATCATGAAACGTCATGCTGAGTTCTTGAATAAACACAAGGGCTTGCAAGAGATCGCTGAAAAGCTAGGCCGTATGGCTGGCGAGGAAGATGATCCTTCGCTACACAAAGCCCCTGTAGAAGAATTGCAGATGGTTGAAGAGAAAAGCGATGAAGCGGTCGATGATATTGTTGGGATTCACGAAAGTGATGACCTCAACAAGATGCTGCCAAACGAAACCATGTTTCTAGCTTACCCTGAACTTGAGGTTATCTTTTACAAGCACTTGGCCGACAAGCGTTTACTGAGCTATCGCTCGCAAGGTAAATCACGCACGTTACGTAAAGTGAAAGCGCAAAAGCCAGATAGCAAGAACATCGATATTGAAAAGGGTCCGTTTATCGTCTGTGTGGACGCTTCGGGCTCTATGAGTGGATTCCCTGAGCAGTCTGCCAAAGCTATGGCTTATGCCTTAATGCAAATTGCTCTTGCGGAAGAGAGAGATTGTTACGTGATTCTGTTCTCTTCTGAGCAGATTACCTATGAGTTAACAAGGCAAGATGGCCTTCGTGAAGCGAGCGACTTCTTAAGTTACTCATTCCATGGCGGTACGGATCTAGAACCTGTTCTCATGAAATCGATTGACTTGATGACGGGTGATAAATACAAAAATGCCGATTTAATCGTACTTTCGGATTTCATTGCACCGAAACAATCTGACGAAATGATTGCTCAAGTTGAAAAGTTGAAAGAACACAAAAACCGTTTCCATGCGGTGAGTCTTTCTAAGTATGGTAACCCTCAACTCATGACCATGTTTGACCATTGTTGGGCGTATCACCCAAGTCTTGTCGGTCGTTTCATGAAGAAGTGGTAACGTACGACACCTAAATTTAATCCATTTTGCTGTGTGTTTTTTGATTGAAGAGATCGAACATGCAGCAATTTGATTTAAATGTCAGCAAACGGAATTTAAATTCACTTTTTTGTTTGACTATCTCCCCTCAATCCGTAAAGTAGGCACCCGAACACAGCGGTGCGATTTACCTAAGTCCCTAAAGTGTTGAATTAAAAAGGCGCCTTGGCAGAGTGGCTATGCAGCGGATTGCAAATCCGTGGACCTCGGTTCGACTCCGGGAGGCGCCTCCATTATTCAGAAAAAACCAGTCCTAGTGACTGGTTTTTTCGTTTCTGGCCTCGCTAAAAGCTTCCAACGTCCCCTTTTCAATGTTTATCAAAGAAATCTTTGTTACGAATATACTTACTCATCAAATGGTAAGAGAAAGGCCTAATCAACCAACTAAAGATAGAGCGACCAAGACGGATTAATGTCGGTGTGTTCTCGTAGATGCGCCCGTTATAGAGCCAAAGCACTTTGCCTACATGCCAATAGAGCAAAGGAACTGGAGGCATGAAGGTTACGATGTCGATATCACAGCAGATTCGGTAGGTCTTCTTACCCAAACGATAGTGCTTTCGAAAGCTCCAGTCACCAATGGCGGGTTGGCCAAAAGTCACTATTCGCTTAATACGGCTAGGGTACTTTTGATCAAAGTAATCAGCGAAGACACAACCGATAGCGCCACCGGAAGAGTGACCAGTAATAGACACTCTCTTGCCTTGCTCTATTAGAGGTGTGAGCGTAGCTTCCAAGCGTTCAATAACGGTTAAGCCAAGCTTATCTTCATTACGACTTGGCTGGCTTTCCTGAAACATTAGATGATAGAAGCCAGCATGCACACGATAATTGAGCCCAATTCTTTTGCAGCTTCTTGTCCATAGAGCAAAGGTCAGTAACCAATCTGAGATGCTGTGCGATCCTTTGATAACCACAACCACTTCATCTTTGTCGCTGCTCCACAGCACTCGAATCATGGTCTTGCCAAACTGGTTCTTTATGATGCGTTGTCCATTTGGGTCAAAACCATAGCGAGTTTGCTTAAATACTCTAGGGTAGGCGAGGTTACAAAGAACGGCATAGCGCTCATATTGATATCGTTTTAGTGGTTTCACGTGTTTACTTCTTAATAAGAGTTACTTAAAACTCTAGTCGTTGAATGTGAAAAGCACATGAAAACACCATTTACTTGATTCGTTACAGAAAAACCAAAATTTGCCGCTGTCGCTAAAGTTAACCCTAGATAGTAAATTGCAGTGTTAGATTAGAGAACAGCGTATAAGAACCGTACAAGCTGCACTAAATTTATTCTTTGGAGAGTGATAATTAATCATTTGAATTAAAAGATAAAATTTATTGTTGACGAATTTTTTCCATCCGTTAAAGTACACCTCGTTCTCACGGCTTAGGTCGCTGAGAGATGGTGTTTTACTTTTCAGTAATCAGCATCGCAAGATTGCGTTGCCCTGGTGGTGGAATTGGTAGACACAAGGGATTTAAAATCCCTCGGCGTTCGCGCTGTGCCGGTTCAAGTCCGGCCCGGGGCACCATCTATTAAAGTCTTTATCTTGATAAAGCAAATGCGATACTAGCTCAGTTGGTAGAGCGCAACCTTGCCAAGGTTGAGGTCATCGGTTCGAACCCGATGTATCGCTCCAAATTAAAAAGCCCGAACAGAAATGTTCGGGCTTTTTGGTTTCTGGCGTTCAGCGTTTCCATATCTGTACTTTTGTTGTTTGAATCCATACTCAAAATTCACTTCTATTTTTATTTCAAAATTTCGCAATTAAGTTCGTTTAGAACAGTTAGTTTTTAAAAGCGAGATCCCCTATGAACTCGTTCCTCGTACCAGGGAATGATGTAAAGGCGGCACAGCCTCAAGCCATCACTAACACCGCCTATATACCTGTGTCGTCATCCTCAGGCATGAGGAACGAATGAACCGGAGATCTCTTTCTTAAGCGATATTGCTGACGATATTTTCAGCAATTGCTTAGCCACCACTGCTATTTATCAGGCTATTATTAAAAACTATTGATCGTTCATTTCACTTTATGTTACTTTCCTGCGCAATCTCGGAATGAACAATGTTCAAGAAGAGCAACGATTGCTTCTGGGGGATACGCGTAGTGACCATTCTTGCTGATTGGGACATTACGTAGGGTAGGTATTGGCTAGTCCTTTAGCTGATAGACGGGATACTTATGGCGCAGTTCGCCATGTTAATGGGAAACCCAACATTGAACACACTAATTACAACATTGCTAATCAGCTCTGCATTTCCAAAGGGATCAGCTCCTCATAGCTGCCCGATCCTGCAAAAATGTCCAATTCTTCAAAACAGTAGCATTACTGAACCTTGAGCTCACGCTAACAATTTATCGCTGTCTTAAGACGGCTTAATTTCGTATTCGTCATTTGACTTATGCGAGCGTACAGCTATATCTCATTTCTAGACAATACGCGTGCTTCACTATGAACTATCTCCAAATTTAACGAGAGTTGGTGGGTAATTGCGTCTGATGGAGGTGAGTATGAACACATTCAAGGGGACTTTTATGACTACCGCCTTTGAAGTCGATATCAATACTATCGCAAATTCATTTTCAACTATGGTTCCTATCTTAGAGGGAACGTACGACCTAACACCTGACGCTATTTTGCTAGAGCAAGAACAGCATGAGTCGGATGTTCGCTCTTACCCAAGACGCCTGCCGATTGCTATTAAACGAGCATGTGGCGCTTTAGTTGAAGATACTCGTGGCCAACTGTTTCTCGATTGCTTAGCCGGTGCAGGTACACTTTCTTTGGGTTACAACCACCCTGAGATTAACCAAGCACTTAAAGACCAGCTCGATTCTGGTTTGCCATACCAAACACTTGATATCACGACTCAAGCAAAAGAGACGTTTATCAAGCGAGTTAAAGCTTTTCTCCCTCAAGACTTTTCAGATAACTCGGTTCTTCAATTCTGTGGCCCATCTGGTGCTGATGCTGTGGAAGCGGCGATCAAGCTCGCTAAGCAAACCACAGGTCGTAACACCATGTTTGCGTTCCGTGGTGCTTACCATGGCATGACTAACGGCACCATGGGTATGATGGGTAACCTAGGTACTAAAGAACGTCGTAGCGGTTTGATGTCTGACGTACATTTCATGCCTTTCCCATACAACCTTCGTTGCCCGTTTGGCATTGGTGGTGAAGCGGGGGCTAACGCGAGCATTCGTTATATCGAACGTATGTTGAACGACGACGAGTCTGGCATCATGAAGCCGGCTGCGATGATCGTTGAGCCTGTGCAAGGAGAGGGCGGTGTGATTCCGGCTCCGGCGTCTTGGCTACAAGGTTTACGACGCATCTGTAATGAACACGGAATCCTACTGATTTTTGATGAAATCCAGTGTGGTGTCGGCAAAACAGGTCATCGATTCGCGTTTGAAGAGTCAGGCGTTAACCCTGATATCTTATGTTTGTCTAAAGCGATTGGTGGCGGACTGCCTATGTCGCTGCTTGTATTCGATAAGAGCATTGATACATGGAAAGCGGGTGAGCACACTGGTACTTTCCGTGGTAACCAATTAGCAATGGTGTCTGGCGCTAAGGCGTTGGAAATCATCGAACGTGATGGGTTGGTTGAGCACGCGAACATCGCAGGCCAATACTTACGTCATGGGCTTGAGAAGATTCAATCTCGCGTTAACTGTATTGCTGAAGTTCGTGGTAAAGGTCTAATGCTTGGCGCTGAGATCAAGCAACCAAGCGGCGAACTTAACAAATTTGGTGAACCGAAATCAGACGGTGAACTCACCCTAGCGATTCAACGCGCAGCACTAGAGCGTGGTTTGATGGTCGAGAAGGGCGGTCGTGATGGTTCTGTGATTCGCTTCCTACCACCGATGATTATCTCTTTTGAGCAGATTGACTTTGCATTGCGCGTCATGGAAGAAGCGATCATCGCAGCAGGTGGTGGTTTACAAAAAGACCCAGCTTCAAGCGAACAAGCAAACCAAGAATGGAACAAGCATTTCATCCAGACAGGTTTAGGCGGTAGCGACGAATTCGCTAACGTGATGAACCAAACCACTCAAGCGATGAAAGCGGTTTTTGAGCAAGTTGAAACGCCATACTCAGGTCTAGAACCTAAAGTACTAGAGGCCGCTATCAAAGCTGTCGACCTCGATAACAATCAACACGCTTTGGTTGATGTTGTAGATAGCACTGCAGACCTTGTCGCTGCAAACTCCATCTTCGTGCAACACCCAGACTGTATTGCACACCTCCACACTCCTCCTCTTATGGCTTCGGTAGCGGCGGAATCAATCATCGCGGCGTTGAATCAATCAATGGATTCATGGGACCAAGCGTCTGCTGCGACTTATGTTGAGCAGCGAGTGGTGGATTGGATGTGTGACAAGTACCAACTTGGCGACCAAGCGGACGGTGTTTTCACTAGTGGCGGCACGCAAAGTAACCTAATGGGCTTATTGCTAGCGAGAGACTGGATTGCTGATAAACACGATGGTCACTCAATCCAAAAGCTGGGTTTACCAGATTACGCGAGCAAGCTTCGTATCTTGTGCTCAAACAAATCTCACTTCACGGTTCAAAAGTCCGCTTCACTACTTGGTTTAGGCGAGAGCGCGGTGTGCTGCGTTGAAACATACGCAAACGGAACCATCAAACCGGATTTATTAGACGCAGAAATCAAAGCACTTAAAGCTCAAGGCCTGATTCCTTTTGCTGTAGTCGGTACAGCAGGTACAACCGATCACGGTGCTATCGACGACCTTGATGCGATTGCAGACATCGCAAGCCAACAAGGTCTTTGGTTCCATGTCGACAGTGCTTACGGTGGCGCGCTTATCTTAAGCAGCCATAAAGCTCGTTTACAAGGCATCGAGAAAGCGGACTCTGTAAGTGTCGATTTCCATAAGCTTTTTTATCAAACAATCAGCTGTGGTGCGGTGTTGTTGAAAGACAAAGCGAACTTTAAGTACCTTCTGCATCACGCAGATTACCTAAACCGCGAACACGATGAGCTGCCGAACTTAGTCGATAAGTCTATCGCGACTACTAAGCGTTTTGATGCATTGAAAGTCTTCATGACTATGCAAAGTGTTGGTCCAAAGCAGTTGGGCGATATGTACGACCATCTTCTTGAGCAAACGCTAGAAGTGGCAGACCTGATTCAAAACCAAGCTGACTTAGAGCTACTCGCGGAGCCTTCACTATCAACAGTGTTGTTCCGATCTAAGCCGTCAGCAAACGGCGAGCTAGATTTAGACAAACTGAATCAAACGCTAAGACTGGAAGCGCTGACTCGTGGCGTTGCAGTATTGGGTGAAACGATCGTGGATGGTAAGAGTGCGCTTAAATTCACTATCTTGAATCCGTGCCTAAAGACATCAGATTTCAAATCTCTAATTAACAAAATTCAAACTCTAGCCACTGAGCTAGCAGAACAACAAGGGTAATTAATACTATGGCTATTCTACAAATTGGTGCAGGCGGTGTTGGTTGGGTTGTTGCACACAAAGCAGCACAAAATAACGAAGTACTGGGTGATATCACAATCGCTTCTCGCACAATCGCGAAGTGTGAAAAAATCATCGAATCGATTAAAGGTAAAAACAACCTTAAAGATTCAACTAAAAAACTAGAAGCTCGCGCAGTAAACGCTGACGATGTTGATGCACTTGTTACTCTGATTAACGAAGTGAAACCAGACCTAGTAATCAACGCTGGTCCTCCTTGGGTAAACATGGCGATCATGGAAGCGTGTTACCAAGCAAAAGTATCTTACCTAGATACATCGGTAGCGGTTGACCTATGTTCTGAAGGCCAACAAGTACCACAAGCTTACGATTGGCAGTGGGGTTACCGTGAGAAGTTTGCTGAAGCAGGCATCACAGGTATTCTTGGTGCGGGTTTCGATCCAGGTGTGGTTTCAGTATTTGCAGCGCACGCGGTTAAGCACTTGTTCGATGAAATCGATACGATCGACGTAATGGACGTAAACGCAGGCGATCATGGTAAGAAGTTTGCGACAAACTTTGACCCAGAAACGAACATGCTTGAGATCCAAGGTGATTCTTTCTACTGGGAAAATGAAGAGTGGAAACAAGTACCTTGCCACTCTCGTATGCTTGAGTTTGATTTCCCTAACTGTGGTTCTCACAAAGTTTACTCAATGGCGCACGATGAAGTTCGTTCAATGAAGGAATTCATCCCAGCTAAGCGTATCGAATTCTGGATGGGCTTTGGTGATGCTTACCTGAACTACTTCAACTGCATGCGTGATATCGGTCTTCTGAGCCCAGATCCGCTAACACTGCACGATGGCACTGTTGTTCAACCTCTACATGTTCTTAAAGCTCTATTGCCAGACCCAACGTCTTTGGCTCCGGGTTACACAGGTTTAACGTGTATCGGTACTTGGGTTCAAGGTAAGAAAGATGGCAAAGAGCGCAGCGTATTCATCTACAATAACGCAGACCACGAAGTGGCTTACGAAGACGTAGAACACCAAGCGATCTCTTACACAACCGGTGTTCCAGCAATTACTGCTGCACTTCAGTTCTTCCGTGGTGAATGGGCTGATAAAGGCGTGTTCAACATGGAACAGCTAAACCCAGACCCGTTCCTAGCAACCATGCCTGAAATCGGTCTAGACTGGCACGTTCAAGAGCTAGAACCTGGGCAAGGTCTACCTCTAATCCATACTTTGAAGTAATTTTGGCTCTTTGCCCTCGTTGCGTTGCCCTAGCGACAAGGTCAAAGCTCTGCGAATTCAATTCAAAGTCATATGAATGACGAGAACGTATAACTACAAGCCGATGCATTAGCGTCGGCTTTGTTCGATTATCATGTGCCTTCGTGAACTCGAGGGCCGCAAGGTATTAACATGCAAAACAACGAACTAAAAACGCCTTATTTCATGATCAACGAAGACAAGTTGATTGCGAATCTAGAGAAAGCGAAGCAGCTGAAAGAGATTTCAGGTGTGAAGCTAGTATTGGCACTGAAGTGTTTCTCTACATGGGGTGTGTTTGACATCATCAAGCCTTACCTCGATGGCACGACAAGCTCTGGCCCGTACGAAGTAAAACTTGGTCATGAAACCTTTGGCGGTGAAACGCACGCTTACAGTGTGGGTTACAGCGAAGATGACGTGAGAGAAGTTGCGGATATTTGCGACAAGATGATCTTCAACTCGCAAAGCCAATTCGAAGCTTACCGTCATATTGTTGAAGGTAAAGCCTCGCTGGGTTTACGTCTAAATCCGGGCGTAAGCTACGCAGGACAAGACTTAGCAAACCCTGCGCGTCAATTCTCGCGTTTGGGCGTACAAGCTGACCATATCAAGCCTGAAATCTTTGATGAGATTAATGGCGTGATGTTCCACATGAACTGTGAGAACAAAGACGTCGATGCCTTTATTGGTTTGCTTGATTCAATCTCAGAACAGTTTGGGGATCACCTAGATAAGTTAGATTGGGTGAGCATGGGCGGCGGCGTGTTCTTCACATGGCCGGGCTACGACATCGAGAAACTTGGTCTTGCGCTAAAAGCCTTCTCTGAAAGACACGGCGTGCAGATGTACCTTGAGCCGGGTGAAGCTATCATCACTAAAACGACAGATTTAGTTGTGACAGTGGTTGATATTGTTGAGAACGTGAAGAAAACGGCGATTGTGGATTCAGCTACCGAGGCTCACCGCCTTGACACGCTTATCTACAACGAGCCTGCATCGGTATTGGAAGCGTCTGAAAACGGAAGTCATGACTACGTGATTGGTTCGTGTTCATGTCTGGCGGGCGATCAGTTTTGTGAAACAAGCTTTGACGAGCCGCTGAAAATAGGTCAAAAGCTTCACCTATTGGATAGTGCAGGTTACACCATGGTGAAACTGAACTGGTTCAATGGTCTGAAAATGCCATCAATCTACTGCGAACGCAGCAGTGGTGAAGTTCAGAAGCTAAATGAATTCGGCTATGAAGACTTCAAACGCTCATTATCACAATGGTCGATTAAGTAACTGAACATTGCATTAGAACAAAAGAGCAGCCGATGATCTGCTCTTTTGTTCTGTACAGTGATAAACCTAATTAAATGTTTTCACTAAGCGAACAAGAGGATATGGAATATCATCTGGGTCTGTAATGACTTCTAAAGCTTCTTCAAAATCAATAATTAAACCATCATAGTCACTGTTGATTTTATGAGCGTCAGGAGTATTAGTCCAATATGGTTCGTTGGTTGTAGTCGGGAAGTGTGTCAGGTTGATTGCTGGTCTAGTACAGCTATAGTCAACGATTGAACTTAACTCTTTGATATTAGGCAACCTAAAACCAACCTGACCTGCGATAGTGGTCAGATTCGAATCTTCAGTTGCGATAAGTGCATCCTGCCAATTTTGATATTTAATCGCGGTACCATCACATGTGTCATTGGATTGATTGTAGATTTCGCCTAGGTTGCATTTTGACCAAAGCAAATTAGTCGTTACGTCGAGTAATGTCCCATCTTTACGGTCAATAAATTGCCCGTCTTGGTGAGAGGGAGTTTGAGTTTGCACGCAGGTTTGCGCGATGGCATTTGCACTTAACAGAGAGGCAATTACACCTAAGCATAGTTTTAGTTTCATTACTCAATACCTCCACTTACAGCCACAATTCCTGTTGAGCCTGCGATGTTTTTATTACAAAGCTCAAGCTCTCCATTTTGAGAGTCGATACATCTAGCACTACCATCTTGTTTAACAGAGCTAGAGTGCGTGAAGAGTCGGTCTCCAAGATTAGGAAAGAAATCAATGGCTCCTACTGGTGCAGTGCCGACATTGAAGTTGATAAATGAACGAGCTTCAACAGGTGAAGGTAAGCGCCAATCTGTAATACCGCAAATAGAGCGACTGTTTAGACTACTAATATAACTACTTGTATTACAGTAGTTACTTCCTGAACCATCGTTAATGTATGCACATTGAGAAGAGATCGGGCCGGCGCTGTACAATAGATCATTGCGTGCTCCGGCATAGCCACCATTGGTTGTATTATCAGAGTCGTGCCAAGTATATGTGTACGAAGCGCTTCGCCATGAGCTTGATTGACTGTCCCATGGATAAGGGTGGGCATCAGGGTTGTCTTTATGGTTCTTAACCCAGGTATCGACCGCGGACTGACTCGGCAGTGCTATCGGATCTTGTTTTGCTTCAATATATAATCCGGTATGCTCATCTTTAACACAGCGCCAATCAGTAGAGCTAGGTATTAGAGGGTTCCCGTGAGCATCTAGTTTGGTGTAGCGGAAGCCATATCCCCCATCCGAATGTTCACTTCCATTTGTGACATCTAAACCAAAATCGGCATCTTGATTTGGATGTGATACTGGAGGAGTGACGCTGTCGTAGTCTGTTCCATCAAAATAAGTGACATACCCAGTATCATTAAAACTTTTCTGCCCCGGAATATAGAACGCGAGAGTGTTTTTACTCGAATCGATAGTCGCGTTACCAACGGAAGCTATCGTGTAGATTACCGATTCGCCACCTTCATCGAAGCTATCATCACGAGCAGAAAAAGTGATATTTGTTGATAGGGTTTCTGCTGGCAATTTAAGAGTTAACTCTGATATATCAACAGTAAAGTCCTCAGGCGCGGCAATACCAGTTTGAGTTAAGGTAAGTGTTACATCTTGAGATGTGTAATGACTCAAAACAGCTTGTTGAATAATGCTGTCACCTTCTACAACGGTACTTAAGTCGTTACTAAAACTAACTGTTGGTTGAGTATCGCTATCATCAATGGTTACTACAGTTCGTTCGTTTGAAAGAGTGTAATTTGTACTGTTATCTGCGCTAATAGAGTAATGAAGTGTTTTACTGCCCTCATACAGATTATTGTGTATAAGGTTTAGTGGTAGAGCTGCGCTGGTTACACCTGCCGCAATTTTGACGTTTTGACTTGATATAGCATCGTAGTTTTTGAAGGTGCCATTAGAGTGAGTTGTCACGTCACTAGTTAAGATAGTTAAGGTGAGTTCTTGAGCTAATGCTTCGGAAAGAGAAACGGTAATGGATTCTGTTTTCGACCCTGATTGTGGTTCAGAAAATGAGACACTACTTGGGATGCTAAGCGTAATAGGAGAAGATGACGTACTTGAAGTTGTTCCCGTAGTCGTTGTTCCACTATCGTTATTTTCATGACCACTTTTGCAACCGCTAAACAGTGTCGTAAGAAGGATTGCTGAGATGACATTGAGCTGCCAACTCGACCTTTTTCTTTCCATGTGTGAACCTAAGCTACTAAATTATATAAGATATCTATCGTATCAAAAAAATTATATAAATGCTTAATTTCATATGCTGTCGCTATGTATTTTAGGTGTTTTGATGGTTTTTTTTTGTAAGTAATGTAAGAGAGGTCTTATTTATTAGGTGACCTCCCAACGATCAAGGTATCGTCAGGAGGTAAGTTAAATTAGCTTTCAATCATCACACGAGTGTCTTCACTGAGTGTTTCGAGTTCATTAACTACATCATCGATTTGAACTTCGATTGGCAGCTTAACCGCTATTTTTGAAGTGAATAGGCTTGAGCTTACACCACCGCCGCCTGCAATGAAGACTCGGTGACAGTCCATGTCTAGAATACTGATCCCTTGTCTATCTAATACATGTGTCACTTCATTGACGATACCTGCTCGGTCGTTAGAATCGAGTCTTAGGTGATGGATTGTGTCTTGGACATTATGCGTATGATCTGAATCGACAAATTGTACGATGAGATCTGGATTGGCGCTGAAAGCCTCTTTAACAATCGATTCGTTGATGGCTGGAAGTTGAACCTTGAGTACGCCTGCGACTTGGTCTTCAATAAAGTTCACTTTACTGATGAGCCATTTTCCGTCGTTTTCGTGAGTAACCGCAGCAAGCTGTTTGATTGTTGTTGGTGATGCTTTTCCGATAAAGTTTACGATAAATGTACTGTTCATATCAGCCCCCAAAGTTTCAATGATTTGTTGCGAATTAAATGTTTGATATCACGCGATAAAGTTCTTTAATTTCAGTGTAGAAGGTTACATCGAACAATGTTTGACCTACGTCAATTTTTGAAACTAAGCTGTGATGCAAAAAAAGAGAATGAAGAGTAGGGCACAAAAAAAAGCGGCTAGAGAGCCGCTTTTGGGATGAGTTGTCGTTTTTATTGGGAATGCAGTAACTTAAAACTTAGAGACTGAAAGCTGACTTAGAACGTTACTTTAAAGTTCATACCAACAAATTGAGAATCGTATCGTGCCCCAGCATCATAGGCGAATCGTGCTGCGTCTTGGTTATCCCACCAAGGGTTAGTATTCAGATTAACTTCTGCGTCACCGCCCCATGCATCACTTACCCAGTAGTGGATGTGACCAACAGGGTTTAGGAAGAATAGAGACACATCACCCATAGTTTGAGATCCCATCACTTCGCCACCTGAAGCAACGATGTCTTGCTCTGCTTCTAGCATCATTTCACCGACAACAGCACCAAAGAAAGGAGTGATAAAGAGGTCTTGCCATGAAGGTACTTCAGCAAACGCTTCTACGCCGTATTCCCAGAAGAACGTCGACATAGTCCAAGAGTATAAGAAAGACTCAAACTCATCGTAACCTGCGTGTCGAGCTGCAGTGTAGTAAACACCACCAAAATATGGGTGCATTACGTAGTTTAGGAAGTGTTCGTCACGGTCCCATACTGGGCCATCAGACACGTTATCTTTCCACTTTTTACCTAATGAGCTGATGTCACGTTGGTCATCATCCCACTTAGTGATACTTTCAGGTAGGAGAGTCATCAAACCCACCGTCGCGACACTCAGGCCAAGAATGGTGTAGGTTTGACCCATTAGGTAATCCCAATCCTTCTCCTGACTCACCAACAGGTGTTTTGGTTGTTGGATTGAGAAGTCGTACTCATCACTTGATTCGCTCAGTGCGTAATTGGTACTAGGCTTGTAGGTGTACAAGCTATCATTAACACAGTAATCTTGAGCACATTCATCCGAATAAGAAAGGTTGATTGGCTGGTCGAAGTCGTATTGGCTTGCAACCGAGTTAACTGACATTAGCATTGTAAATGCAGCAGTAACCTTTGCTAGTAACGGTGATTTGGCCACAAGGGTCTCCATGAGAAAGTTTGGAATTGATCAGGGTCACAATTATCTATTAAATGCCTGATTTAGGGAACTAATAATTTATAGCTTTTCCTAAGAAAACCTTAGGTTTAACATTATTAATATTAGTGAAAAGGCGGATTGCTCCAAATTCAACCATAGACCAGTTTGTAAATAATGCAGTGTCTTTTTATGACAACAAGGGATAGAAATATGACGAAAATCGCAATGTTAAGTACAGGTGAAGAAGTTCTTCATGGAGACATTGTAGATACAAACGCAGCTTGGATGTCTGGTGAGTTTTATCAGCATGGTTTTGCTCTTGCTAAGCGCTCAACTGTGGGTGATCAAATGAATGCTCTTGTTGAAGAACTGCTGATGCTGAGCTTTAACTATGATGTGGTTATCGTTAATGGTGGTCTAGGGCCGACAACCGATGATATGAGTGCAGCCGCCGCTGCAACTGCTTCAGAGCAGAAACTCGTCATGTTCCCTGAATGGCTGGCTCGTATGGAAGAGATGTTCTCAGGACGCGGTATGCCGATGCCTGACAGCAACCTTAAGCAAGCCTTGTTGCCAGCAAGCTCTGAGATTGTCGATAACCCTGTCGGTACTGCATGTGGCTTCAAGCTGAAAATCAACGATGCGACTTTCTATTTCACGCCGGGTGTACCGAGTGAGTTCAAACGTATGGTGACGTTTGAGATTCTTCCTGACTTGTCGCGTACCTACCCTCAAGTGGTTGCCTCTGAATGCAGTCGACTGTTTACGTTTGGTTTGTCTGAATCGGGTATCTCGGATGTGTTAGACCAGCTTAAGCTGCCAGAAGGTTATGAGTTGGGTTATCGCTCTTATTTGCCTTTCATTGAGGTCAAACTGTTTGGTCCTAAGGCAGACTTAGAAACTCGCGTTAAGCTTCTGCAAATGGTGTACAAGCTGCTAGAGAGTAACGTAGTCAGCGTTGATGAGCCGATGATTGACCATATTGGGCATATCATGGCAGAGAGAAAGAAAACCTTGTCTGTATCTGAAGTGTCGACCAAAGGTGCGCTTTCAGCTTGGCTACAATCGAATGAGCAGCTTGAAGATTGCTTTGGGCATTCTTGGGTGATGGCTGAACCCAAAGAGAGTGAGCTTGAAAAGAGCGATCCATTAGCCGCCACCTTTGCTCTGGCTGGCGCAACAAGAGAGAAGTGCGAAACCGAATTGGCTTTGGTGACTGGTAAGTTAGAAGGCAACACATTCAGCGTTGCATTGTCGACTGAAGCAGGCGAGTGGGGGCAGGTACTTGAGTTTTATCGTCAGTACTCGCGTGAAGACCAACGCAACGTGATTAAGACCGTTGCCGCCGATATGCTGAGAAGGCATCTAGACAACAAACCGATGTTTGGTACTTACTCTTCGGTTAAGCGATTGAAAGACATGTTTATTCCAGCGGCTATCATTAAGTAACTATGTAAGCGAAATCGCAAAGTCTGTACTAAAAACGCTAGAAAAAACGCAATAAAAAGGCCCAACATCTAAATAGGTGTTGGGCCTTTTGTTTATCTAGCCTTCTAGATAACTAAACAAGCAGCGACTTTTACACGTAACTCATGTCTGTAAGAACTTGATTACAAACCGCTTGTCATATGTAAGCTGTAGAACAAACCACGGCCGATTAACTCTGAAGCCAAGAACAATACTAGTGCTAAGCCAAGGTTCACTGGGTTCACTTTTGCTTTGTTCAGCATAGGTAGAATCCAAATCAACAAGCTTGCCATTAGCAGTGCCACTTGAAGAATCACATAGCTACCTAAACCATCGACTAACTCAGACGCTTTTGCTGCTGAAGTTTGGATCTCACCGATTAGGTTCAGTTTTCCTACTGTTGCAAGCAAGCTGATAGCAACTGCGATAACAGCCAGCATGGTGATGTTACGGTCAACCGTAAAGCGGCTGTCGTTTGCGAACACAATCACGAGCTGAGACAGCAGCAAGCCACCCACAACCATCGTCATGATGAAGCTTAGTGGTGTGTAGATGTTGTCCCATGTCGGTACTGTATTGATCATGTATACGTTGATCATCGCGTACATGAAGATAACACCCAGCACCATAGCGCCGACCACCAGTGCTTTTTGGATAGCTACGCCACCTTTCTTAACCACAGACAATAGCCATTGCAGGCCGCCTACTGCGAAGAATGCCGCACCGAAGAACACTTCGTTAGACAACCAAGCCGAGCCTAGTTGGTTAAAGGCATTAAACGCGCGCAGTGGAGAACCCAGGTGCGTTGTCGAGAACATGAAGCCAAGACCCATGAATGCCCACAGAATGAACATTGGAACCTTATAGCTGTTTAGTTTCTCTTCATCGTGACCAAGTACCAGTGCACGAGCACCAATCAGTAAGTAACCACCAACCGCAGTTTGCGCCAGCACCGTAAAGAAGATTAAAGACCACTCATGAAAAATCATCTTACACCTCCTTCGGGTTTGCTAGGTGACCACTGGTATCGCCAGTAGGCTTCGCGTTTTTGTTCAGCTTAATCACGATGTTTGGCAGTGTTTCGGTTGAAGATGGCAGTGGCGCCACATCTGCACCAGAGCCGTACTTCTCGCGAAGCGTATTGATTTCACCAAACTCCAATGCACGAAGTGGGCAAGACTCAACACAGATAGGCTGTTTGCCTTCTGAAACACGTTGGTAGCAACCATCGCACTTGGTCATGTGACCTTTCTTAGCATTGTATTGTGGTGCGCCGTAAGGACACGCATTGCTACAGTGCTGACAACCAATACACACACTTTCGTCAACCACAACCAAGCCGTCTTCATCACGTTTGTGCATTGCACCCGAAGGACACACTTTCACACACGCAGGGTTAGTACAGTGGTTACAAGCGATAGACAGGTAGTAAGAGAAAACATCTTTCTGAACCCAGGTATCGCCATCTTGAGTGAAGCCACCACCTGCGTATTCGTATACGCGACGGTAGTTCGTTTTGATGTCGAGATCGTTATAATCTTTACAAGCAAGCTGACAGGTTTTACAACCCGTGCATTTACTTGAATCAATGTAAAAGCCGTATTGTTTCATTCCAACCTACCTTATGCTTTCTTTAGCGCTTTGATTTGAACTAGGTTTGTATGCTGAGGGTTACCCTTAGCAAGTGGGCTCGGGCGCTGAGTGGTCAGCACGTTGATAGAGCCTGCATGGTCGATCTTCTGACCATCTGGTGCGTACCATGCACCTTCGCCTAGCGCGACAACTCGAGGAAGGATCCTTGGTGTCACTTTCGCTGGAATGTGTACTTCGCCACGGTCGTTGAAAATACTCACCATGTCGCCGTTTTCGATACCACGTTCTTTCGCATCAATTGGGTTGATCCACAACTCTTGCGGTGCTGCTGCTTTGATTTCTGCAACGTTGCCGTAAGTCGAGTGAGTACGAGCCTTATAGTGGAAACCAGTTAGCTGAAGTGGGTACTTCTCTGCTAGTGGGTCGTTGTGGCCTTCAAAAGAATCGGCGTAAATCGGAAGAGGGTGAATCACTTCGTCTTCTTTCAATTTCCAAGTCTTCGCGATATCAGCCAGTTGCTCTGAGTAGATCTCGATCTTGCCACTTGGTGTGGTCAGTGGATTCGCTTCAGGATCTTTGCGGAAATCTTCGTAAGCGATGTAGTGGTGGTCATAGCTACGTTTGTAGATACCCAGCTCTTTCATCTCTTCGAAGGTTGGCAGTGTTGGATCGTTCTTACGAGTTTCAGCGTAAAGATGCTCAATCCATTGCTCTTGAGTACGGCCTTCTGTGAATTCTTTTTCTACGCCCATGCGTTTCGCCAGTTGAGAACACATCTCGTAGATAGATTTCGCTTCGAACTGAGGCTCGATCGCTTTTTGCGCGTAGATGAAGTAAGGCATGTTCGATGCTTTACCATCCATACACCAGTCGTCTTGCTCTGACGTCGTTAAGTCTGGCAGGATGATATCGGCGTATTTCGCAGAAGAAGTCATATGGTTATCAACCACGACAATCATTTCACACGCACTTTCATCTTGAAGAATCGCGTGAGTCTTGTTGATGTCTGAGTGTTGGTTGATGATGCAGTTACCTGCATAGTTCCAGATCATCTTGATTGGGTTTTTAAGGCGCTCTGCACCGCGAACACCATCAGTGATGTCGGTCATTTCATGGTGACGGTAAATCGCATCTGTCCACATGAACATTGAAATTGACGTTTCAACTGGGTTTGGCACAGTAGGGAAGCGAACAAACGGAATGTTGATGTCACTTTCACGAGCACCTGTTGAACCACCTGATACACCCACAGAACCAGTGAGTAGCGACAGCATCGAGATTGCACGACAAGCTAGTTCACCGTTCGCTGTACGTTGTAGGCCCCAACCTTGGTGGATTGCACATGGTTTTGCTGTGCCCATTTCACGGCCAAGCTTAACGATAGTATCAACTGGAATGCCTGTGATCTTAGAGGCCCATTCAGGTGTCTTCTCTACGCCATCTTCACCTAAACCTAAGATGTAAGATTTGTAGTCGCTGTTTTTAGGCGCTGATGCAGGCAGAGTCTTCTCGTCGTAACCTACGCAGTATTTGTCTAGGAACGGTTGGTCGACAAGGTCTTCAGTGATCATCACGTGTGCAAGACCTGCTACCAATGCAGCATCAGTTGAAGGACGAATTGGAATCCATTGATCTTCACGACCACCTGCAGTATCGGTGTAGCGAGGGTCGATGATGATCGTTCTTGCGTTCGATTTGTTTTTGCTTTCTACGTAGTGGTGGATCAGACCGCCGCCAGACATACGAGTCTCAGCAGGGTTGTTACCAAATTGGATATTAAGCTTTGTGTTCTCTAGGTCAGAGAAAGAGTTGTTGTTTGCCCAACCACCGTAGGTGTAGCTCAAGCCTTTCGCGATTTGCGCTGTTGAGTAGTCACCGTAATGGTTTAGGTAACCACCACTTAGGTTCATTAGACGAGCAATCAGCGTTTGTGCTGGTGGCCAAGATTTAGTAACCGTACCGCCAAGGGTGCCTGTACCATAGTTTAGGTAGATAGTGTCGTTACCGTAGTCTTTGATAAGGCGTTGCATAGTACCAGCGACTTCATCATAAGCCTCTTCCCAGCTAATGCGTTTAAATTTGCCTTCACCACGTTTACCAACACGTTTCATTGGGTATTTCAGGCGATCTGGGTTGTAAACACGGCGGCGCATAGAGCGACCACGTAGACACGCACGAACTTGGTGATGACCATATTCGTCAGTACCTGTGTTGTCTGTTTCTACGTATTTGATTTCACCGTTTTGTACATGCATACGTAAAGGGCAGCGAGAGCCACAGTTTACAGTACATGCACTCCATACGATTTTCTCATCCACATTCTCAGCAACTGCAGCCGCTACTGGTTTGGATTTGAAAGGTAAAGCGATACCGCCCGCGAGTGCGGCTGCACTACCTACCGCAGAAGAAGCTTTCATGAAGCCTCTTCGAGTAAGGTTCATTACCCCAGATTCTTTCTTATTCGTCATTCTAAGATGCCTATTGTTATTGATGTATAGCACTTTATAGGTAGTTTTGTTTTTGTCTTTTAATATTTAAATATTGATTGATAGGTATCAAATAAGTATGAAATTTAAATCTTATGAATTGAATGTATAAATTAGATCAAAGAATGGAATGGTTTAATTAATATAATTATCTTTAAAACCTATTACGGTATAAATAATAATGATTATCGATACGCACAAACTGTTGGGTTCGCTATTTTATAAAGCGATAAATAAAGAACAGTTGTTAACCATTGTCGAAGCCTTGGTTGAGAGTGAAGTTCTATCAGAAGAATGTCTGCTGGCACTGAGAAGTGAGCAGGAAATCGCCTTGTCTGCGGAATTTAGTCGCTTGTTTGAAGGCGTTGGAGACATGCCAGCTCCACCTTGGGGCTCTGTATACCTAGATAAAGACCGTGTTGTATTCGGCGCGTCGACTGTGGAATATCGCCAATTCTTAGAATTGAATCAAATTGAGTTAGACACTGGATTAAGAGAGCCAGAGGATCAGTTTGGTTTAATGCTATTCGCCCATGCATATTTGTTAGAAAATAATAATATCAATTCAGCTAATGAATTACTTGAGTGTCATTTATTACCTTGGTCTTCTGTTTATTTGGATAAATTAAATACAGCATCAGATTTATCATTTTATAAGCAGCTATCAAGTGATGTAATAGATTGGTTTAAGTATTTAACATCTGAATATAATTTAAACGTTGCTACTAAAAAGTTATATATCGACTAATGTCTGAACAAATAAATTCAAATAGACGCGGTTTCTTAACTCGACTTTCTAAACCGGTTAAAGCAGCCGCGAATTACGAAGAGATCTCACAGCGCTTGCATTCAAGACCGCCAAGAGCGGTTGATGAGGTGCTGTTTGAGCGTCTTTGCGAAGGTTGTGGGCTGTGTGAGCAAGCGTGTCCGAATAGCGTTATTGAGATGTTAGAGGGAAGTGCACTGCTGAATTTGGATTACAATAGTTGTTCTATGTGTAACAAATGCACTGAAGTGTGTACGACTGGCGCACTTCATCCAACGGTCACACCTTATATCGACCTCAAGCCAAGCTTTGCCGATACCTGTAACAATTACATGCAAATGGATTGCTCAGCATGCCAAACTGCGTGTTCAGCAGGTGCGCTACACATCGAAGTAGGAGAGTTGCCTACAGTGGATAAAGATAAGTGTAATGGTTGTGGAGAGTGCCGAAGCGCTTGTTATATTGGCTCGGTGACTCTAAACCTGACTCAGCAATAAACGTTTGGTTAGGTGGTTGAGAACTTAAGACACGAATAGAAAAAGGGTCCGCATTCCTAAAGGAAGCGGACCCTTTTTAATTCTTATTGACGATATTCGAACAAGGTGACTTAAAGCCAGTTGGCTTATGCGCGTTTTTGCTTGCTTCTATGAATAACGTTACTCAGCGATAGCTCAGTCTTTGCTTTACAGATACAAGGCAATATTTCATTACCTTGCGTGTAAGCCATAGCAAAACCAACGTACTCGACCTCACCAGAATCCAACGTGCAGCGGCAAGCGCCACAGTGGCCATCTCGGCAGTTGTATTCTGGCTCTAACCCAGCTTGTTCCATTGATTCCAACAGAGTGTTTGAAGGGTTAGATTCAATTGAAGTCAGCTTGTTGATTTTGATTGTTGGCATTACAGCTCAAATCCTTCAAAGTCGTCAGCTTTTACTTCGTTGTCGATCTGACCAACTAGGTAAGAACTGATTTCTGCTTCTTGTGGAGCAACTTGCACGTTGTCTGAAGACAACCAAGCGTTAATCCATGGAATTGGGTTCGATGTTGCTTCTGGGTAAGCGGTACCTAGACCAACAGCCTGCATACGAATATTGGTAATGTACTCAACGTATTGGCAAAGAATGTCTTTATTCAGACCAATCATAGAGCCGTCTTTGAATAGGTACTCTGCCCACTCTTTTTCTTGCTCAGCCGCTTCTTTGAATAGGTCGAAACATTCTTGTTTACACTCTTCAGCGATCTGCATGAATTCGAAATCATCTTGACCGTTGCGTAACAAGTTGATCATGTGCTGCGTACCAGTAAGGTGAAGTGCTTCATCACGAGCGATTAGCTTGATGATCTTCGCGTTACCTTCCATTAGCTCACGCTCAGCGAATGCAAATGAACATGCGAAACTTACGTAGAAACGAATCG
Organism: Vibrio sp. 10N.286.51.C3; assembly: GCF_003050065.1. Lineage (NCBI taxonomy): Bacteria > Pseudomonadati > Pseudomonadota > Gammaproteobacteria > Vibrionales > Vibrionaceae > Vibrio > Vibrio sp. 10N.286.51.C3. The sequence goes on from NZ_PIGC01000008.1 coordinate 210,487, forward strand.
CTTCTAGTGCGTTTACAGACATTAGACATAGGTAAAGTTTCTTCTTCAGATCGTGAAGTGAAATCTTAACGTCTTCGCCGTTGATGCTGTGGTTGCCTTCACCGTAGCGGTGGTAGTCAGCCGTCAGCTTGATTAGGTCGTCGTAGTAGAAAGCGATGTCTTTAGCACGCTTCAGGATCTCTTCGTTTTCAACGATGTCGTCGAATACTACGCCTGGATCATTCACGATGTTACGAATGATGTGCGTGTAAGAACGAGAGTGAATCGTTTCTGAGAAAGACCATGTCTCAATCCAAGTTTCTACTTCAGGTAGTGATACCAATGGAAGTAGGGCAACGTTAGGGCTGCGACCTTGGATAGAATCTAGAAGCGTTTGGTACTTCAAGTTAGAGATGAAGATGTGCTTTTCATGCTCAGGAAGCTTGTTGTAGTCGATACGGTCGCTAGACACGTCTACTTCTTCTGGTCGCCAGAAGAAAGAAAGCTGCTTCTCGATAAGCTTTTCGAAGATTTCGAATTTTTGTTGGTCGTAACGTGCAACGTTTACCGACTGACCCAAGAACATTGGTTCTTTTAGTTGGTCATTTTTTTGCTGAGAAAAAGTACTGTAAGCCATAAATGCCTCAAATCCTTTAAAGACCCATAATAAAACGGACCCTGTTAATGCTTTAAACCCAGAGAAGATAACTCTTCTCTGGGGTCTTAATGTTTATTGCGGTTTAGATCTTACAACCGCCGCCTTCACAATCTTCTTCCGGCACTTGAACTGCATCGCCTTGGTCGTCTTTAGCACCATCACGAGTGTTATGGTAGTAAAGCGTCTTAACACCGTACTTGTACGCTGTTAGTAGGTCTTGAAGCAGCTTCTTCATTGGTACTTTACCGCTGTCGTAAACACTTGGGTCATAGTTAGTGTTTGCAGAGATAGCTTGGTCAACGAATTTTTGCATGATACCTACTAGGTGTAGGTAACCGTCGTTAGAACCAATGTTCCAAAGTAGCTGGTAGTTTTCTTTTAGATTTAGGAAATCTGGAACAACTTGCTTCAGGATGCCGTCTTTCGATGCTTTCACTGATACGTAACCACGTGGTGGCTCGATACCGTTAGTCGCGTTCGAGATTTGAGACGATGTCTCAGAAGGCATAAGCGCTGTTAGCGTAGAGTTACGCAGACCGTGCTCCATGATCTCTTCACGTAGAGAATCCCAATCGTAGTGCAATGGCTCTTCACATACTAAGTCGATATCTTTCTTGTAAGTATCGATTGGCAGTAGGCCTTTCGCGTAGTTGGTCTCGTGGAAAGATGGGCAACGACCTTGCTCTTTCGCTAGTTCAACAGATGCTTTTAGCAAGTGGTATTGAATCGCTTCAAAAGTACGGTGAGTCAGGCCATTGGCGCTGCCATCAGAGTACTTAACACCATTCTTCGCTAGGTAGTATGCGTAGTTGATTACACCCACACCTAGAGTACGACGGTTCATTGTCGACTTGTATGCGGCTGGAAGCGGGTAGTCTTGGTAATCAAGAAGTGCATCTAGTGCACGAACAACCAGTTCAGAAAGCTCTGCTAGGTCGTCTAGTTCATTGATTGCGCCAAGGTTGAATGCTGAAAGCGTACAAAGTGCAATTTCGCCTTCGTCATCTTCTACGTTAGAAAGCGGCTTAGTTGGTAGCGCGATTTCTAGACATAGGTTCGATTGACGAACAGGTGCAACTTCAGAATCAAACGGGCTGTGTGTATTACAGTGGTCAACGTTCTGAATGTAGATACGACCAGTAGAAGCACGCTCTTGCATTAGCAGAGAGAACAGCTCAACAGCTTTTACTGTTTCACGCTTTACTGATGGATCGTTTTCGAACTTAACGTATAGCTCTTCAAAACGGTCTTGGTTTTCGAAGAACGCATCGTAAAGGCCAGGTACGTCAGAAGGTGAGAACAGGCTGATGTTGCCACCTTGAACAAGACGAGAGTACATAAGCTTGTTCAGCTGTACGCCGTAGTCCATGTGACGAACACGGTTCTCTTCAACGCCGCGGTTGTTTTTCAGTACTAATAGAGACTGAACTTCACCGTGCCATAGTGGGTAGAACACTGTTGCTGCGCCACCACGAACACCACCTTGAGAACAACATTTTACTGCTGTTTGGAAGTATTTGTAGAAAGGGATACAGCCAGTGTGGAACGCTTCACCATTACGGATTTCAGAACCAAGCGCACGGATACGACCTGCGTTGATACCAATACCAGCACGTTGAGATACGTAACGAACAATTGAGCTTGCTGTTGCGTTGATAGAATCAAGGCTGTCACCACACTCGATCAGTACACAAGAACTGAATTGACGAGTAGGCGTACGTACACCAGACATGATCGGTGTAGGTAGAGAAATCTTAAACGTAGACGATGCGTCGTAAAAACGTTTGATGTAGTCAAGACGAGTCGATTTCGGGTACTTAGCGAATAAACACGCAGCAACTAAAATGTAAAGGAACTGAGCACTCTCGTAGATTTCTTTCGTTACACGGTTTTGCACGAAGTATTTACCTTCGAGCTGCTTAACCGCTGCGTAAGAGAAGTCTAAGTCACGTTTGTGGTCGATGTACTCGTCAAGCTCGTCAAACTCAGCTTTCGTGTAGTCTTCCATAAGGTGGCTATCGTATTTACCCATATCAACCAGTTTTGCAACGTGGTCATACAGTGCCGGCGGCTCGTATTCGCCGTACGCTTTTTTACGTAGGTGGAATACAGACAGACGTGCTGCTAGATATTGGTAATCAGGAGTCTCTTCAGAGATTAAATCCGCTGCCGACTTGATGATAGTCTCATGAATGTCAGTAGTGGTGATGCCATCGTAAAACTGAATGTGAGCTTTCAATTCTACTTGTGATACAGAAACATTGTGCAAGCCTTCAGCTGCCCATGTAATCACGCGATGGATCTTCTCTAGATCGATCGTTTCTTTGCGCCCGTTACGCTTGGTAACAGTAAGTTGTTGGTTCATTCTGCTTAATTTCCCTAACAAAACTGAACAAGGCCGTGTTTTTGTGTATTTCTGTGTAACTTTTGTAAATTACGTTTCGGCTTTGTGATCTTGGTCTACCCATATATTGTAGTTCAAACACAACATATAGGGGTCATTTGTTTGTTGGGTTACAAGATAGTGCTACAACTGATATTTTTCAAGGTAAAGAAATTGGGTTGCTTGTGGATAAGTGGTGGATTGAAAAAAAACTGTAAGTGACCACTAACTGATGAGGTTAGATGTGACTTGATTGTATAAAAGTCGGCTTTTAATGATGCTTTATTTTTGCACGCCCATAAAAAAAAATCCCTTGATCTTTGACCAAAATATGCGATGGATTTTGGGCGATTAAATTTAAATCGAGGTGGTCAAAATGGAAGCTAGCGCACGAAATTTAGACTGAAAAAAGTCGCAAACTTATGGTAATTGCAACTCTTTTCATTCGTCTTTTTTACAAAAGGTTTTACGGTAGGGCTACCGATATTTTTTAGCCGAAGTTTTGCGTGTGGACGATGTAGTTTACGTCTACATTTGTGCCTAAACGGTAAGTGTCCGTAAGAGGGTTGTAGTGCAGTCCTGTAATCCCTAATTCTTGCAGCGGCGTGTTATCAACCATCTTGATAAGTTCAGCAGGGCGAATGAATTTCTCGTGTTCATGAGTGCCTTCAGGAACAATCTTCAATAGCTTCTCTGCACCAACAATCGCAAACAAGTAAGATTTGAAGTTACGGTTCAATGTAGAAAAGAACACGTGGCCGCCCGGTTTCACCAATTTCGAACAGGCCGTGATAACAGATTGCGGATCAGGAACGTGTTCAAGCATTTCCATGCACGTTACCACATCGTACGTCTGTGGGTTCTGGTCTGCGTGGTCTTCGATAGTGCTCTGGATGTAATCGAGCTTGGTGCCAGTTTCCAATGCGTGAAGGCGCGCTACTTCTAGCGGCTCTTTACCCATGTCTAGGCCAGTCACTATCGCACCTTCAACCGCCATGCTTTCTGCAAGAATACCGCCGCCGCAGCCAACATCGAGGACTTTCTTGCCAAACAGGCCTTCCGTCTTCTCTAACACGTAATTTAGGCGCAGTGGGTTGATTTGATGTAGCGGCTTAAATTCGCCTTCTAGATCCCACCAGCGTGACGCCATGTCTTCGAATTTCTTGATTTCTGCTGGGTCTACGTTCTGTGATTTAGTCATAATCGGCATTTCCAAGTTAAATAATGCATCCATGAAATTGCAGGCATTATAACTTGCCTTTTCGCGCTGACCAGAAGATCTACAATTTTGCTAGTTTATTGGATGTAAAGTGACCATGTTTCAGCAAGATATGATGCGGAGGTGCAATTTCTCATCAATTGATTGGCTACAAGGGTCACAAGATGGTAAAAGGAGAGGGAAAGTGATGCCTCCGTAGGTAAATTTGTGTTATATTTTTCGGTCTTATACGTATTCAAAAATACGATCTGACTATAGAGGGAAAATGGCTCTATGAGCGATCTAGCGAAAGAGATCACGCCCGTAAATATTGAAGATGAGCTTAGAGGTTCATACCTAGACTACGCGATGTCCGTCATCGTTGGTCGTGCCCTTCCAGATGTGCGTGATGGCCTAAAACCTGTACACCGCCGCGTTTTGTTCGCGATGAATGTACTAGGTAATGATTGGAACAAACCATATAAAAAGTCTGCTCGTGTAGTAGGCGATGTAATCGGTAAATATCACCCGCATGGTGATAGCGCGGTATACGATACAATTGTTCGTATGGCTCAACCGTTCTCGCTGCGTTACATGCTAGTTGATGGCCAAGGTAACTTTGGTTCTATCGATGGCGACTCCGCGGCTGCAATGCGTTATACCGAAGTTCGTATGGCGAAAATTGCGCACGAGCTACTGGCTGACCTTGATAAGGAAACTGTGGATTACGTACCGAACTACGATGGTACAGAACAAATTCCAGCAGTACTTCCTACAAAAATTCCTAACCTATTGGTAAACGGTGCTTCTGGTATCGCAGTAGGTATGGCTACCAACATTCCACCACATAACCTTGGTGAAGTTGTTGATGGCTGTTTGGCTTACATCAATAATGAAGAGATCACTATTGATGAGCTAATGGACTACATTCCTGGTCCTGACTTCCCAACAGCAGCACTTATCAGTGGTCGCAAAGGCATCGTTGATGCTTATAAGACTGGCCGCGGTAAGGTTTACATGCGTTCAAAAGCGGATATTGAAGTAGAGAAGAATGGTAAAGAAACCATTATCGTTACTGAAATCCCTTACCAAGTAAACAAAGCTCGTTTGATCGAGAAGATTGCTGAACTGGTTAAAGATAAGAAAGTAGAAGGCATCAGTGCACTACGTGACGAGTCTGATAAAGACGGTATGCGTATTGTTATTGAATGTAAGCGTGATGCAGTAGGCGAAGTGGTTCTTAACAACCTATACGCTCAAACTCAACTGCAAACGACTTTCGGTATCAACATGGTTGCGTTGAACAACGGTCAACCACAGTTGTTCAACATCAAAGACATGCTTAAGTGCTTCGTAGACCACCGTCGCGAAGTTGTTACACGTCGTACTATCTTCGAACTGAAGAAAGCGCGCGATCGTGCACACATCCTTGAAGCGTTGTCTCTAGCACTTGCTAACATCGACGAAATCATTGAGCTTATTCGTAACGCTCCAACACCAGCTGAAGCAAAAGCTGGCTTAGTTGCACGCGGTTGGGATCTTGGTAACGTTGCTTCAATGCTTGAGCGTGCTGGTACTGATGCGGCTCGTCCTGATTGGTTGGAAGACCAATACGGCATCCGCGATGGCCAATACTTCCTAACGGAAACACAAGCACAAGCTATTCTAGAACTTCGTCTTCACCGCCTAACTGGTCTTGAGCACGAGAAGATTCTAGACGAGTACAAAGCACTTCTAGAAGAAATCGCTGAGCTAATGCACATTCTTGCAAGCACTGAGCGTTTGATGGAAGTTATCCGTGAAGAACTTGAAGCGGTACGTGAAATCTATGGCGACGAGCGTCGTACAGAAATCACAGCGGCAGTTCATGACATCGACATGGAAGAGCTGATTGCTCAAGAAGACGTTGTAGTAACGCTTTCTAACGCAGGTTACGTTAAATACCAAATCCTAAGCGACTACGAATCTCAACGTCGTGGTGGTAAAGGTAAGAGTGCAACTAAGATGAAAGATGAGGATTACATTGAGCGTCTGCTTGTTGCTAATACTCACGATAACATCCTATGTTTCTCTACTCGTGGTAAGACATACCGTCTGAAAGTTTACCAACTACCATTAGCAAGTCGTACTGCTCGTGGTAAGCCTATCGTGAACATTCTTCCTCTAGAAGAAGGTGAACGTATTACGGCTATCCTGCCTGTTTCTGAGTTCTCTAACGAGAAATTCATCTTCATGGCAACGGGTGACGGTACAGTTAAGAAGACATCACTGGATCAATTCGCAAACGTACGTGCTAACGGCCTAATCGCTGTTAACCTACGTGACGACGATTCACTGATTGGCGTTGACATCACTAACGGTGATAGCGACATCATGCTGTTCTCTAAATCGGGCAAAGTTGTTCGCTTTAACGAGGACAAAGTACGCGCAATGGGCCGTACTGCCTCTGGTGTTCGTGGTATGAAGCTTCCTGAAGACGATCAAGTGGTTTCACTGATTGTTCCTTCTAACGAAGGCGATATCCTAACTGTGACTCAAAATGGTTACGGTAAGCGTACTGAGCTAGCTGAATACCCAACGAAAGGCCGTGCAACGCAAGGTGTAGTATCTATCAAAGTCTCTGAACGTAATGGCCCAGTTGTTGGCGCTGTTCAAGTTGAAGAAGGCGATGAAATGATGATGATCACTGACGCAGGTACGCTAGTACGTACTCGCGTTGCGGAAGTTAGCCAAGTTGGTCGTAACACTCAAGGTGTAACACTGATTCGTACTGCTGAAGACGAGAATGTTGTAGGTCTACAACGTATCGACGAAGTAGAAGAAGCTGAGATTGTAGAAGGCGAAGCTGAAGAAGCAAATGCTGAAACTATCAACGCTGAAGTTGCTGAATCAAGTGAAGAGCAAGCATCAGATGCTTCTGACTCTGAAAGTGATAGCGAGCAAGATACTGAGTAATCTCGATTACGTTAAGTAATTAAGCTTACCATTGAAAAAACCGAGCCTAAGTGCTCGGTTTTTTATTGTCTGCTCGTTTATTCTGATTGGCGTAAATCCTAATAGCTAAGTCTCGATCAATATTGCCTGATAGGGAAAGTGTTAAACTTAAAGGGTTGATAAAGGAGTGTGGAATGGACATCTGGTTGTTGGTTGCGTTAGTACTAATGAGCCTGTTTTTGATCGTGGTCGTTATTGCCGCGAGCGACAATGGTAGTCATCTAAAAGGCAATGTGGTGATTTCCCTTACTGCAGTGGCTCTGAGTGTGCTTGTCTGGTCTCAAATGAAACAGGACACACCCCAACTTCCTTTGGATGATAGCAATGGTTACACGGCAACAGATTTCGAAGGTGAGCTTCAACAAAGCCTCAAACAAGATCCGAATCAATCCGATTTGTGGTTTAAGCTGGGTGGTGTGTATATGCAGAAAGGGGAGTTTGATGCAGCGTTCACCTGTTATGACTACGCGATTCGGTTGGATCCTCAAGCACCATCGGGCCTTTATGCGGCCAAAGCAACCGCACTTTATTACCTCAGCTCTCAAGCTATGAGTGATGAAGTGAATGCGTTATTGGATCACTCAATGGAGCTTGATCCCAATGATCGTACGGCATTGATGCTGATTGCGACCGATCATTTCATCAGCATGCGCTATCAACAAGCGATTGATGCGTGGACTCAAATCCTCGACTCCAATCAAAAGGGGATTGATCGCGTTTCGATTATTCACTCGATCAACCAAGCCAAACAGATGATCCGCTAAGCTTGGTCAATAGGCTGTTCTTCCTGATTAGCTTTTGAAGCTATTTGTCTTTGAAACGATTAGCCTTTGAAACGACTTACCTTTGAAGCGTTTAGCCTCTAAAGCCATTAATCTCTCAAGCTATTGGCTTTCTTGCATTTCTATTAACCCACCTGCGTTGTGGATTTGAGTAAATCCTTGAGCTCGCAAGAATTGATAGGCTTGTCCTGAACGATTACCACTGCGGCAATACAAAACGATCGGTTGGTCTTTATCTATCTTGGCGAAGTGAGTAGCGACTTCAGAAAGAGGGTAGTTGATGGCGTTGTCCAGATGCCCTTGTTCGAACTCTGCAGGTGTTCTGACATCAACCACTAATGCGCCTTTCTCTATTAATTCCCACCCTGTCTCAGCACGCTCAGAGGCGTAAACGCCTGAACTGAGTAGTGCGATACATAATGCTGAAAGTGAAAGTAAGGTTTTCATTATATATTCCTTGAATTGGCGAGTGGATTGGGGAGGAGATATTAATGTGTATTGCCCCAAACCTAAAAAACCAGCCACACAATAATAGTGTGACTGGTTTTTACGTAATGGTCTAATTGAAGAAACTAGTATTCGTAGCTGGCTTCACGCTTTTCAGCTTGCTCTTCCCATTTAGGAACAACTGTGTCTAAGAAGTGTTGTTTTTCAGCGTTCATCTTATCCATGTCCATTCCAAGCGCTTTTTGAGCCGCCTCTTTGGTTGAGATGTCTGGAATCTCGATTGGATCAGTGATGCCTTTCTTCGCCAGTAGACGAACAATCTTAGTACGAGCATCGGCTGCGCGGTCAACGGCAGTGCCTAGCACTTCTAGAGCGATTTCAGGTGCATGCATATGAACGCCGTGAGATGCAATAGCGTAGTCCCAACGCCATTGAGCGTGACGGATATCCAGTAGGATAGGCTCCATCTCTTGCTCTGTCGCACCTGCTTCCCATGCCGCGCCTGCTTCAAAGTGAGCGGCAACGATTTGTTTCTCAGCGGTCAGCTTCATGTTTAGCACTTGAGCTTTACGGCTTGAAACGATGTTACGCATGGTTTCTTTAGATTGAGTGTGACAGTTTGCACACGTATCTTCGAAGCGGTCGAATGGGTTACCCACTTTATGGTCGGTATAAACGGTGCCATCTTCTTTGGTCACTTTCGGCATATGACAGTCAACACAAGCAACTTTGTTTTTGCCGTGAATGCCTTCACGCCACGTTTCATAGCCAGGGTGCTGTGCTTTTAGCATTGGCGCTTTAGATACTTTGTGCGTCCAATCTTTAAAGCCGATTCCATCGTAATACTCTTCCATTTGCTCAACACGAGTCCCTTTGTCCCAAGGGAATTTCACGCCTTTTGTTGGCCCTGTGAAGTAGTATTCCACATGACATTGAGCACAAACGGAAGCTTGTTGATCTAAGCGACCTTGGTCTTCAAACTTCTTACCAATCGCATCGAACGCACGTTCAACATAAGGACGCGTCACCTTCAGTGCTGGCTCACCATTTTTAAAGCCTTCGCTTTGGGTATCGTGACAGTCGGCACAGCCAATAGGGTTCACAATCTCGTTGCCAAGACGTGCCCATTTACCTTCAAAGTAACCGTCTTCACCACGCTCTTCGATAACACGTGCTACGTCTGGGCTTTTACAGCTCCAGCACGCCATTGGCATAGGGCCAGAGTTTTCGTCCGTTGGGCCGCCAGTACGAAGTGTTTGTCGTACATCGTCAATCGCATAAAAGTGACCACGTGCCTTGTTGTAATCTTTTGCGAAGCCGTAGCCAGCCCACATGATAACCATGTTGGGATCTTCTTTTAGTGCGTCTTCAATGGTTTCGCTTTCTGAAGTCTGTCTCCATGAATGATATTGATCTGGGTGGTTTTGCTCGAACTGGTCGTTACGAGGGTCGCCAATTTCTTTTTGTTCAGACGCAGCAAAACTGGTTGCGCTTGCTAGTGATGCGCTAACCATTAATAGTGCTGTGACCGAATTACGTATCCAATGCTTTTTCACAGTGATATCTCCAATATACTGATTCTTATACCAAGCGTTGTGAGTTTGCTATTCAAATTAAGAACTGGAGAATTCCTGTTTATATTAATTCATAAACAAACACATTTTGTTACGTGTTGGATATAGCTTGTCTTAGATCAATTAATGGTAGTGACTTCAATCACGTTGAAGTTTATATAACCCTAAAGGGGTACTACTGGGTAGGGATATTAAAGTTCAATTGATAATTATTATCATATATAACAATCAATTACCTAGATTGACCATGATATAAATAGGGTGATTGCGTTCACAGATTAACCCATTCAAATTTCGTATTACCCAATTCGAGGTATATTCTAACTATAGAAAGCGTTGTGGCTTATCCAAAATAAGAATTGATATCATTTAAGCGGTAATAATATCGTTTAAGGGTACTTTTGTTTAACCGGAATATTATTTAGTTGAGAGTTAAATAATGCCGGTATAAGGAAAGGATAAAATGGGCAATATTAAATTGGCCATAGTCATAATGCTTAAATCCCTTCTAGCATTCTGCCTCTATGGTTATTCCATTCATGCTGTTGCTGAGCCTGCTGTTACGCCAGTAGGAGAATCAACAAGACATGAAGTCGAATTAATACGTGACAAAGACTACAAGTGTGTTCAATGCCATAAAGATTCAAAAGAAACGGTATTGGGTTCACATGGTGAAAGTGCACACGCTTTACTTGGTCGTGAAGTAAATTGTACCGACTGTCATAGTTCTATTAGCCCCGATCACCGTGAAGGTGCACCTGAAGTGGTGAAGTATCGCGCGGCTCAATCACAACCGGGAACCGAGAAGGTTTTCCTAGACCCTAGCTTAATTTTAGATGCCAATAGCCAATGTATAGATTGTCACAAACCGGATGATCTGCGCGAAGCGAGTTGGACCCACGATGTTCACGCGCAAAACTTAACGTGTTCAAACTGTCATGATGTTCATGCGACTGAAGCAAAGGTGTTGGGCTTAGATAAAAAGCAAACCATCAAGCTGTGTGTGGATTGCCATTCAGACTTCAACCAGAAGAAAGAAGAGGAGTAATCTATGAGCTGCTCAAGAAGAAACTTTTTAGCTGGCGCTGGTGCCGTTATTTTTACTACAAGTGTTGCGGGAACGGCGGCGGTAACAAGCCGTAAAACGCTAGCCAATGTTCAAGAGGACGGGGCTAAACGTTATGGAATGATTCATGACGAGACCGCGTGTATTGGTTGCACCGCTTGTACAGAAGCATGTCGTGAAGTAAACAAAGTGCCTGAAGGCGTGTCGCGCTTAGAAATTATTAAGAGCGAACCCCAAGGCGAATATCCAAATGTTGATTACCGTTTTACTCGTAACTCTTGCCAACATTGTGATAATGCACCCTGCGTGATGGTTTGCCCAACAGGCGCGGCCTACAAAGATGAAAAAACTGGCATCGTTGATGTGCATAAAGAGAAGTGTGTCGGTTGTGGTTACTGTTTGTTAGCGTGCCCGTATCAAGTGCGCTTCTTCCACCCTGAGAATAAATCGGCTGATAAATGTAACTTCTGTCGTGATACCAACCTTGCACAAGGGAAGCTGCCTGCTTGTGTCGAATCTTGCCCGACCAAGGCGCTAGTATTTGGCGATCTAAATGACCCTAAGAGTGAGATAAACCAGGTGCTTAAATCTGAGGTGGTTTACAGGGATAAAGCTTATCTAGGCACTCAGCCAAAACTCTACAAAGTGCCACACCAAAAAGGGGAGATTTGATTATGAGTGCATGGGACACAGCTTTTCAGTCTGGTACTGTGGTATGGGACTGGATTATAGCAATCTATCTATTTCTCGCGGGGATGTCGGCAGGTGCCGTAATGATCTCCATTTACCTAAAACGTAAGGTCATTGAAGGCGATCCTGCTCATAATGGGGTGTTAAAGGCCACGGCTTTTCTCGCGCCATTCGGGATCATTTCAGGTCTGCTTATCTTGGTTTTCCACCTGACAAAACCGTTATCCTTTTGGAAGATCATGATCTTCTATAACCCAACGTCTGTGATGTCGATGGGTGTGATCTTATTCCAAGTGTATATGGTGATCCTATTCCTTTGGATCGGCATTATATTCCGAGATCAAATTGTCGTGTTCTTGAATGACCAAGCTTGGTTAAAAGGGCGACTCGATTTTGTCGGTAACTGGATTGGCAAATTGGAAGTGTTTGAGAATGCTTTGGAAATCTTCTTAGCTGTTCTTGCTCTGATGCTTGCCGCTTATACCGGATTCTTGTTGTCAGCTTTGAATACTTTCCCACTATTGAATAACCCAGTGTTGCCGATTTTGTTCTTATTCTCAAGCTTATCCTCAGGAGCGGCGGCGTGTATTTTATTTGGTGTGTTGGTCTTTAAGGAATCACCTCATAGCCCGAGTATTTCATGGATCCACGGATTCGAACGTCCGGTCGTGATGTTTGAGTTGTTTGTTCTTATTACTTTCTTTACTGGGCTTATCTTCGCTGGTGGTCAAAGTGAGCAAGCAGTATGGAACGCAATTGGCAGTGGTTTCTGGGCGAGTTGGTTCTGGTACGGCGTCATCGGTGTCGGCATGGTTTTACCGTTGTTGCTGAATGCAGTGACACCAACCTCAATCCGCCATAGCTCGGTGTATATTTTTTCAGTGACTTCGCTAAGCCTAATGGGTGTATTAATGCTGCGAACGTTTGTCCTTTACGCAGGGCAGTTAACGATAGCTTAATTTTGCTCAAGTAAGCAGATGTTGGATACTGGTCATCTGCTTACTTGGTTCCTGTTTATTGGAACAGTATAAGCGAACAATTGTTTAACTTGGCTCTGCTCAAGCGGAGCCTTATTGAGGTGATATGGTCGGTTCTTTGGGGCTGTTTAGTTTGGTGTTGGTCGCTGTTCTTAGCAGCATTATTGGTGTGCATTCGTTTTATCAAATGCTAAATAAACGGACGCAAAATCTAGGTTTAATCCGCAGTTTCTCTCTTTCAAGCGCGCTGTTTTCTCTCACTTCTGTCGTATTGCTTGGTTATGCCTTTGTCAGTGATGACTTCTCTATCTTATACGTCGCTGAACATTCAAATACTCAGTTACCCTCATTTTTTAAGTTAGCAGCCGTATGGGCTGGCCATGAAGGTTCCTTGTTATTTTGGGTACTTACGATTAGCGTTTGGTCTGGCGTGATTGCCCTACAAAAACACTATTCGAATGAATACCAAAGCCGTGTGTTGTGGGTAATGAATCTACTGCTCGCGATATTTGCTTGGTTCACCTTATTCGCATCAAACCCATTTGAAATGAATTCGATTTTGCCGCTAGAAGGGCGTGACCTAAACCCAATGCTGCAAGATGTCGGCCTGATTTTTCATCCTCCATTACTTTACCTTGGCTATGTCGGCTTTTCTGTGGTGCTGGCGTTTGCTGTTGCGGCCTTATTGGTTGATCCTATTGAGTTTGATTGGGTTTCCCATTGTCGCAGTTGGTGTCTCGTCGCTTGGATCTTTTTAACTGCAGGGATCATTCTTGGTTCGTGGTGGGCGTATTACGAATTAGGTTGGGGCGGCTGGTGGTTCTGGGATCCTGTTGAAAATGCCAGTTTGTTGCCGTGGCTTACTTCGACCGCATTACTGCACAGCCTAGGTGTTGCAAAGGGCAAACAACAGCTCCTAAAATGGTCTCTCAGCCTTGCTTTCATTACGTTTTGCCTGAGTATCTTAGGCACCTTTATTGTTCGTTCTGGAGTACTAACATCGGTACATGCTTTTGCTGTCGACCCAACTAAAGGTATTGCACTGCTGCTTATATTAGTTCTGGTACTCGTAAGTTCATTTTCTCTGCTTATCGTCAGAGGTGAATCTTTTGAATCTAATCCGATTACCAGCTTCGCCAGCAAAAGCTTTTTGAGCTTAGTTGCGGTACTTATCTTTGTGCTGGCAACAGCCGTGGTTGTTTTCGGCACTTTCTATCCAATGGTATTTGAACTACTTGGATTGGGTAACATATCGGTCGGTGCGCCTTACTTCAATCTGTTGATTGCACCTTTAGCGTTACTCGCCCTTGGCGTGGTTGGCTTAGCTCCATTGCTCAGTATCAAACCTCAAGCAACTAAAGGCGTGATTGCCTCGTTAGCTGTGGTGTCATTTGTGCTTGGGTACATTTGTTATTCTTGGCAAGTGGAACAGGGACATCTACAAGTGATGGTGCTGCTGACTTGGGGGCTGGCATTCTGGGTTTTATTGACGCACGTTTATGGTTTAGTGGTTACGCGAAGATCCAAGTTCCAACGTAAAGCATGGGTGATGACCTTTGCGCATGTTGGAGTAGCGGTATTGTCTGTCGGTGCTGCTATGAACAGTTACCACTCGTTTGAGCGTAGCTATAAATTAAGCCCAGGTGAACAGGTGGAATTCATGGATTGGACGCTTTCTCATCGTGATACCGAGCTCTATGTCGCCTCCAACTTTACTGCAGAAAAAGCGATACTCGAATTAGATGCTAGCGAGCAAAGCTTTTCCATCGCGCCAGAAAGAAGACACTACCAAGTTCGTGTTATGAACATGAGTGAGCCTGCAATGAAGTGGTTCTGGCATGGCGATGTTTATATCACCATGGGAGAGAAAGTAGACTCAATAGCCTATGCATTCCGTGTTCAGTACAAAGCGTATGTGCGCTGGATTTGGTTTGGTGGGTTGTTCTCCATTCTCGGCGCTTTACTCTCATTAACTCATCGTAGAAAGAAAACCTTTAAGGCGTCACAGTATGCATACCAGCGTTCGTAACAAGCTCATCACGTTAATTGTCTTGGCATTAGTGATGGTGTTGGGTTTTGTCTTTGCACTCAATAATAAGCAGCAATCTACGACTGTGTCGGAGCAGAAGAGGGCATTTCCTGAATTCGTGTCTGCTGCGTTAGTCAATAGTGAAGGCATCAGTAGCAAACAGGAAATTACGTTGACTGATGTCACTCAGCACCCTTATCAACTAGTGAATGTATGGGCGTCGTGGTGTGGTATCTGCAAAACCGAACATGCTTTTTTACTCAAACTTAATGATAAAGGTATTCCAATTATTGGGCTCAATTATCGAGATAACTCTGCGGCAGCAATCAATGTGTTATTGAGCGATGGCAATCCGTACTCTACTGTGATCAGTGATCCTCAAGGTAAGCTAGCGTTAGAGTTGGGCGTAATCGGCACCCCTGAAACGTATCTGGTCGACGCTGATGGCCAAATCATTAAGAAGTTACTGGGCGTGGTCAATGAATCTGTATGGCAAGAAGAACTTGCGATGTATTTTGATGGTGCGAATGGATGATGAAGTCTTTAATACAAACACTCGTTATGCTGTCTACACTTATGTTTGTTAGTTTTCCGACTTTGGCGGAAGACCTGTTTACAGCCAGTAATAAAGACACGAGTATTCAAGTTGAACTATTCGAGTTTGAAAACCCTGAGCAGCAGCAGCGCGCAATTACATTGGCTAAAACGCTACGTTGCCCGCAATGCCAGAACCAAAACTTGATTGAGTCGAACTCTCCGATAGCAAAAGACTTACGTCTCGTTGTATTCAAAATGGTGAAAGCAGGGCAGAGTAATAATGAAATCACTCAATATATGACAGAAAGGTTCGGTGAATTTGTGCTCTATAAACCTGCAATGAGTGTTTCAAACTTATTACTTTGGCTACTTCCAAGCCTATTATTTCTCTTATTTATATATCTATCAGTAAAAAGTGTTAGAAAGAGCTCATAAAAATTATGTATTACTGTTTACCAATTGACCTGTATTTTGTAACATTAAAGGATTATAAAGGCTAAGCACTGTTATATAAGGATGTGTCTGTGGATAACGTAATCTCAAATTTAAAGAAAGAGTTCCATACTCATGTCCGATCTGACAAATGGGCAGAAAAATACAGTGCAAAATCGAGCATTTCTACGCTTACTCAAGAAGAGTTAACTGAATTAGAGAACGCTTGGGTTCAACTTGTCATCTGGAAGCAAACCCAAGTAAGCTGAACGTTCTGTAAAAATCGTAACTTCAGCCGCAACTGATTAATTTATAACCCCATGTTGGTCATTCCAATGTGGGGTTTTTTGTTACCTGAAAAATTATTGTTATAATATAACAATTTGAGCATGGTCGACCTTGAAAAAAATTGTTAACAGCCTCATAGTGTCTATCATTAGATAGTTAGCTACAAAATATTGCCTAGACATATAATGTAGTGTTGTTAAATACATCGAATTTTCAAGTGAGTATAGTTATGGCGGAAGTGCGTGCCAGAATAGATTTCAAAGTAGGGGTAACAAGCAGTATTGATGCTGAACTTCTGTCTTTTCATGGATTGAAAACAGACAAAGAGCATGTTGCTGTGATATTTAAATCAGCAGATAAGACACAAGACATACCTCTTGTTCGTATGCACTCTGAGTGCTTGACTGGTGATGTTTTCCATTCATCTCGCTGTGACTGTGGCGAGCAGCTAGACGAAACCATTAGAATTATGGGTGAGACGGGTGGAGTGATTCTTTACTTACGCCAAGAAGGTCGTGGTATTGGTTTATACAACAAAATCGATGCATACCGCCTGCAAAGCGAAGGTATGAACACTTACGAAGCCAATAACCACCTAGGCTTTGGTGATGACTTACGTGATTTTACTGAAGCAGCGGAAATGTTACGCGCTTTAGGTACTACAAAAATCCGTTTGGTGACCAACAACCCTAAGAAAATCAATGAACTTAAATCCTTTGGTATTGAGATTGAAGAAGTGGTGAATACCTCTGCTCATATCAAATCGGGTAATGAGAGCTACCTGAAAGCGAAAGTCTCACACGGTAAGCATAACCTGGATATCTGATTCGCTTACTTGTTGCGCTTAACATAAAAATGTTTAAAGACCTCACATATGTGAGGTTTTTTTGTATTTATCTTGCAATAAAATTGTAAGTTTGTATTATTCCAATCCGTAGTGCAAATGATAATGGTTTGCACTATTACTACGAATAATAATTTAAAGCTCAACAAGGATGCTTCATGACCATTAAATCTTTAGTGACAAAAGCAGTAACTTCGTCACTCATTTTTGCCTCTGCTTCTTCTTTTGCAGCAGTAACTCAAGATCAAGTTGTAGAACACTATGCAGATATTGCTCATGCCGTGTTTGCCGATTCAGTAATTACAGCAAAAGCGTTGAACTCTTCTATTGATACCTTTTTAGCTTCTCCTTCTGCTAGCAACTTCGAACAAGTAAAACAAGCTTGGCTTGAGTCTCGCGTACCATACCAACAGTCAGAAGTATTCCGCTTCGGCAACGTTGTTGTTGATGATTGGGAAGGCCAACTGAATGCATGGCCACTAGATGAAGGTCTGATTGACTACGTATCTTCTGATTACCAATATGAGCTTGGTAACGAAGGCGCTAGCGCAAACATCGTGGCTAATAAGACTTTCCAAATTGGTCAGACTACGGTTGATGCAACTAACATTACTCCAAAGCTAATCGCAGACTTGAACGAGATCGGCGGTTCTGAAGCGAACGTAGCGTCTGGCTACCACGCAATTGAATTCCTACTTTGGGGCCAAGATTTAAACGGTACAAACAGCGGCGCAGGTGAGCGTGCTTACACTGATTTCGTTGTTGGTGCTGAGTGTACTAACGGTAACTGTGACCGTCGTGGCGCATACCTAAAAGCATCTGCTGAGCTGCTTATCCAAGACCTAGAGTGGATGGAAAAGCAGTGGGCTGAAGGTGAGAAAGGTAACTACCGTCAAGAACTGCTTTCTGAATCTAGCGAAAATGGCCTACGTAAAATGCTATTCGGCATGGGTTCACTGTCTCTAGGTGAACTAGCGGGTGAGCGTATGAAGGTTGCACTAGAAGCAAACTCTACTGAAGACGAGCACGATTGTTTCTCTGATAACACGCACAACTCTCACTACTACAACGAGCAAGGCATCTACAACGTTTACACGGGTCTATATAAGCGTGAAGACGGCACTCTGCTTTCAGGTCCAAGCCTGTTTGACCTAGTTGAGCAAAAAGACGAGCAAGCTGCGAAAGAGATTCAAAAGCAGTTTGACCTAGCACGTGCACAAGTAGGCCAACTGGTAATGTCTGCTGAGAAAAACAACCAGCACTTCGATCAGCTAATCGCTGCTGACAACGCTGCAGGTAATGCACTAGTAAACAAAACGATTGTTGCGCTAGTGTCGCAAACAGCTGCAATTGAGCGTGCTGCGGGTGTGATTGGCATTGATAGCCTGAACCCAGACACAGCGGATCACGAGTTCTAAGAACCTGAGCCAAAAATAAATATAAGGGCTCTCATTGAGCCCTTAATTGTTTGATCCTCAAGAAAGCCACACCCACATAAAAACTAAAACCAAAAAACACAGCAAGGCAATGTATGAAGTCGTATCTATCAGCCTCACTATTAACCGCACTGTTTGTCTTATCGCCATTACATGCCCATGAAACTTACTCTGGCGGCAAAACGACCGTTAAGAAAGAGGGGGCGAACTCTTTTTCCCTTCCCGCAGCCAACCTACCAATGAGTAAACGCTTAGATTTCAGCGTAGGCAACAGTTTCTTTAGAAACCCTTGGGTTCCCGCACCGTCATCAACTGATGCTCGTGATGGATTAGGACCACTATTTAACACCAACGGCTGCCAAAACTGCCACATCAAAGATGGTCGTGGTCACGCGCCAGAAAAGGGCGATGAGAACGCGGTATCCATGTTGGTTCGCTTGAGCATTCCGGCTGAAACGCCAGAGCAAAGACAAGCCTTTATTCGCGATGGTGGCATCCCAGAACCGACTTACGGTGGCCAGCTACAAGATTTCGCACTTCAAGGTGTTAAACCTGAGGGGAAAGTGAACATCAGTTATACCGATGTTCCTGTTGAATTTAAAGACGGCACGGTTGTTACTCTGCGTAAACCCACTTTAAAAATTACTGAGCTTGCGTTCGGTGAGATGCACCCTAAAACTGAATTCTCAGCTCGTGTTGCTCCGCCAATGATCGGTTTGGGTCTGCTCGAGAGTATTCCTCAAGAGACGATTCTTGGTTTCGCTAAGCAACAAGCAGCGGATAACCAAGGCGTATCGGGTAAAGCCAATTACGTTCTTGATGTTCGCACCAATGAAATGGCACTGGGACGTTTCGGTTGGAAAGCTGGTCAGCCAAACCTGATGCAGCAAAATGCAGCGGCATTTAATGGTGATTTAGGCCTAACAAGCAGCTTATTCCCGAACGAAAACTGCACATCTGCACAATCGACTTGTGATGATTTCCCAAATGGCGGTGAGCCAGAAGTCAGCGACAACATCCTAGATTTTGTTGAGTTCTATTCGCAGCACTTAGCAGTACCTATTCGTCGTGACGTTGATAACCCTGCTGTCGTGCAAGGTAAAAAACTGTTCAAAGACGTTGGCTGTCAAAGCTGTCATCAAGCTGAGTTCCGCACGGCAGAGCGAGAAGGTCTGCCAGCATTATCTAATCAGTTAATTAGCCCATACACCGATATGCTGCTGCATGATATGGGTGAAGGCCTAGCGGATAATCGCCCAGAGTATCTGGCTAACGGTCAAGAGTGGCGCACCACGCCATTGTGGGGGTTAGGTTATACCAAAGAAGTGAATGGTCATACGTTCCTGCTTCATGATGGTCGTGCAAGAAACGTTATGGAGGCGGTACTTTGGCATGGCGGTGAAGCAGAAATGGCAAAACAAAACGTACTGTCTTTGAATGCGACTGAGCGTGAAGCACTGCTGGCGTTTTTGAACTCGCTGTAGTCGGACTGAGATTTAGCGGTTTAACTACTCAGCTAACCTAAAGAACACAACCGCTGAACTTGTAGGAATACGAGCTCAGCGGTCGTTTCATATTTAGTGAACTCATATAATTAAAAGAAAAATTAGGAAGTAAGGTAACAGCATGACACATAAATTTTTGTTAATGCCTTTGTCGGTATTAATCATGGCAGGCTGTCAATCATCGGGTGAGCAGACTGCTTCATCTGAGGTTAACGGTGTGTCCTATCAAGCCGACACGGCAAATCATATTAGTCGCAGTGTCTATCAACAAGAGTTTGATTCTGCAGTTCTATTTGCCAAGCAAGCCAGTGAACTAGAAGTCTTGATGCAGGGTTACTGCCAAACCAATAGTGTTGAGCTTGATACGTTGAAAGCTCAGTGGCAGCTTACAATGAACAGTTGGATGGCACTACAAGGTCAAGAAAGAGGCCCAACAGCGGCACTGGAAGAGAGCTGGAATGTTCAGTTTTGGCCAGACAAAAAGAACACCACAGGTCTAAAAATGCGTCAGCTGACTCAGCAAGATAAAGCTTGGTCACAAGACGAAATTGCACAGCAAAGTGTGACCGTTCAGGGGCTTGGCGCCTTGGAGTGGTCTCTGTACGACGAGCAATCTCCACTGCTTCAAGACAAAGCTTCAGGCTGTCTATCTTCACCAGCTATCGCACAAAACTTGGCAATGAAATCGGCCTCTATTGCTGAAGCTTGGCAGGTTAACCCGTGGCTAGCGCTAGACGAGATGCGTTGGGAATCTGAATACATCGCTCTATTGACTAACCAGCTTGATTACAGCATGAAAAAGCTGAGTCGCCCGATGGCGAAAATTGGTCATCCGCGTCCTTACTTCTCAGAATCATGGCGTGCACAAACCTCGATGACTCAACTAAAAGCGAATGTAGCAGCACTTCAGAATTTGTACCTTGCCGATGGCAATGGCCTAGACGGCTTGTTGAGAGAGAAGGGCTTAAACGATCTTGCTGACCGTGTTGCTGACCAGTTCACATTGACGCTAGATACTTGGCCTACAGACTCAAGCTTGTTTGAGTTATTGCAGAGTAAAGAGGGCTACCGAGATGTGCTGACTCAATACAACAAACTAGAACGTTTGAAGTACCTGATTCATGAAGAAGTGGCGATAGAGCTTGGCGTGGTAATAGGATTTAATGCTACCGATGGTGACTGATACTACGCGAAGAACGCTACTCAAGGCTGCACTGGGTTGTGCAGCTGTTCCATTGCTTCCGTTTGGCTGCGCTAGTCGCTCTGGTGCTGTGAGCTCATCTAATGATCCTCAGCTGATAGGATGTGCGCTGAATGGGCGAGGTCAATATTCAGCGGTTGTGGCTGACGAATATGGAATGCCATTGAGTCAACTGCCGATTCCAGATCGTGGTCATGGCGTCGCGATTTGCCCAACCTCATCACATGCGGTGGTTTTTGCTCGTCGTCCTGGTGACTATTTTATGGTGTTTGACTATAAAAACGGTCAGCAGATCAAAATGGTCGTGAAAGGTAAGAACCGTCACTTCTATGGTCATGGCGTTTACTCATTAGATGGTAAGTTACTGTATGCCACTGAAGGGAAAACGGACAGCAGCCAAGGTGTGATTGGCGTTTACGATGTCGCGCAAGGCTATCGTAAGGTCGAAGAGTTCAGCGGTTTTGGTATTGGGCCTCATGAAGTGATCATCATGCCGGATGGTAATCTCGCGATCGGCGTTGGTGGCGTTCATACTGATGGTAGAACACCGAAAAACCTAGATTCGATGCAGCCGAGCTTGAGTTATATTTCTCCTGAAGGTGCGCTGCTTGATCAGGTTGAATTGTTGGATAAGAAGCTGAGCATTCGACACTTAGCCCATGATGGTGCTGAAACCGTGCTTTGTGGCCAGCAATATCGTGGTGAACCAGATGAGTATCCTTCGCTATTGGCGATGCATACTAAAGGCGGGCAGTTTGAATCACTGAACGCAGAGCCAGAGCAATGGGCAAGGTTCAATCACTATATCGCCAGTATTGCGGCGTCAGATGATTGGATTATTGCGACTTCGCCAAGAGGCAACTGCTACGGTATTTGGTCCAAAGAGAGTAAAGAGTTAGTCGAACTTTCTGCGCTATCTGATGCCTCTGGTGCCGTGTTACTTGATGGAGAGTTTCGACTCAGCTCTGGGGCGGGGAGTGTGGTTAGCCAGCGAAAGCCTCATGAGAAATCGACCCAGCAATCTACGGTTCAGTGGGATAACCACTGGTCGTCAATTTGATGCATATAGCACCTTAAAAATTAACATGCTTACTCCAATTTCTTTGCCATACTTATGAGATTATGGGGATGGAGTTAAGCATGTTAGCGAAATACTTCTGTGGATTATTGGTGTTAGTTTCTGTGCACGCATGGAGCTATACGAGTTCTGACGAGAGCCGTTTCATTCCGGCTGATTCAGAGCTCTCTTTTATGCTGATTTATCCAGAGCTTACCCAGAGTATTTATCAAGACACTTCTCTTCCTATCCTTTGGGATTCGCCAGAACTGGTTAAAGCGTTTGAATTTCAATTGTCGCTTCTCGAACAAGCTCAAATGGCACCGCTCTTTGAACGACAACTTAAGCAAATCCGTCACTATCAATCCTATGCTCAATGGCAAGAGTTGGACATATTACTTACCGATACCTTTATCTACTACCTAAGCTACGTTGAAAATGCGCCACTTGCCGGTAAGGAGTGGTACTTTTCGGGTAAGCTACATTCCAAATTACCAGCGCCTTCGCCCCATATTCTGATGAGACTGAAAAGCAGTGTCGCCAATGATTACTTATTGGAGATGGTGTTGTCTTACGCACCGCCAGTGGGGGATTTCGACCAATTCAAGGCGACTTATTCAGTATTAGAAACCGCGTCCGAGCTCAAGATTGATCGGTACAGACAGAAAGGCTTGAAACGCTTGGGCGACCAGCTTTCAGATAAAGCCATTCTTGTTGAACGTATTGCCTTGGTCGGTGTTGATACTTCGATGATCGCGGTCGATTTCCCTAAGTTCGATCGAGATCTGCAAACGGCGATTAAGTCCTTCCAGCGTATGCACGGTCTTACAGACGATGGGATCATCGGCCCTGACACGATAAAGTGGATCAACATGGGCTTTGATGATCGATTAACCTCATTGGCTCTGAATGCTGAACGTGTTCGTTTGTGGCCAAGAGACCGAGATTCTCTCATCGTCGTTAACGTGCCGAGTTTTGACATGAAGTACTGGGAAGATGGCGAAGAGGTGTTTGAGTCTAAAGTCGTCGTGGGAAGAAAATCGCGAAAAACACCGCTTTTAGAGATAAACCTAGATTCTGTCATTCTAAACCCGACTTGGAATGTGCCATGGAAAATCATGGTCAAAGACATCCTGCCTAAAGTAAAAGCGGACGAAAGCTACCTTGAAACGAACAACTTCCAAGTGATTGACGGTTGGCGTTCAATGGAAACGGTCGACACCACAGAGATCGATTGGCAGACAATCAACTTCAATTCGTTTCCATATCGGATGCGTCAGCAGGCTGGCTCGCGAAATGCATTAGGTTTGTATAAGTTCAACACACCTAATAAGCGAGCCATTTACCTGCACGATACACCAAGTAAAGGCCTGTTTAATGACGACTTCCGTGCTTATAGCTCAGGTTGCATACGTGTTGAACACGCAGAAGAACTGGCTGAGTTATTGTTTGCCACTAAGGTAAGGAAAGTCCCGAACCAAAATGCTGACCTCGCTCCGAATACTAAGGTTCGCCTCAAGAAGCGGATTCCAGTGCATATCATCTATCAAACCGTGTTGTTTGAAGAGGGCGGCATACAGTACCGCGGTGATATCTACCAATATGATTAAGAGGGTGGTTGATTGAAATGAGTTCAACTAAGGTGATCTTGACCAAAAAATGACAACCAAGCTTCTATTGATAAAATTATAATGAGTATCAATAACTAACCGTACAAAGGTTACAAATACTAACGTTTTGCGCGGTTTTTGTACGTTGACGCAGCAAATGCCATTATGTATCGTGCATTTTTCGTTCGATCTAATTGGTTTTTTGCTGTATGTCTCAAAGTTTATTTTCACGCCGTCAGTTTCTGACTTACGCTGGTGGTACTGCTGTTGTCGCCTCTCTTACTCCTTCTATCGCTTTTGCTTCATACCCTGATCAACCAAGAACGATTAGCATGAACAATCTTCACACTGGTGAACGTTTAGAGACTTGTTATTTCGATGGCACTAACTATGTCGGTGACGAAATGGCACGCCTTAGCAAACTATGTCGCGATTTCCGTCGTAATGAAATTCACCCAATGGACAAGAACCTGTTTGATCAGATCACTCAGATTCAAAACGTGTTGGGTATTCAAAAAGAAGTTCAGATCATCTCTGGTTACCGTTCTCCAGCGACCAATGAAGCACTTCGTTCTAAGTCGAGTGGTGTGGCTAAAAAGAGTTACCATATGTTAGGTAAAGCAATCGACTTCCGTATTGATGGTGTTGATCTGAAAGAGCTGAGAGACGTAGCTAAAAGCCTAAACGCAGGTGGTGTGGGGTATTATGCGCGTAGCAACTTTATCCATATTGATACTGGCCCAGTACGCAGCTGGTAAAGCGAATCTGAGTTGAAGGGCGATACCGTAGGCACTTGTCAAAGTAGACATCCAATGTCATAGTTTGCCCAAATTTCAGTTTGCCCTCTAAGGTTTGTATATGTCTCTTAAGTATCAAGTTGTACCTGTTACCTCTTTCGCTCAAAACTGCTCGATTGTGTGGTGTGATGAAACCATGGAAGGCATCGTTGTTGATCCGGGTGGTGATGTTCAACAACTGGCTGCGATCATTGAAGAGCTGGGTGTTAAAGTGGTGAACTTGGTACTCACACACGGTCACTTAGACCATGTAGGCGGCACGGTGCCTCTTGCTGAGATGTTGAACGTTGAAATTGTTGGCCCACATAAGGCTGATAATTTCTGGCTTCAAGGCCTAGAGAATCAAAGTCAGATGTTCGGCTTCCCATTGTGTAAAGCCTTTGAACCAAACACTTGGTTAGAAGAGGGCGACAAAGTGACTTTTGGTAACCAAGTTATCGATGTGATTCACACGCCGGGCCACACGCCAGGTCACGTTGTGCTATTCAGTGAACAAGCACGTCTAGCATTTGTAGGTGATGTATTGTTTAACGGTGCAATTGGTCGTACTGATTTCCCACAAGGTGATTTCAATACACTTATCGCTTCAATCAAGACTAAGCTTTGGCCGCTAGGCAGTGACGTAACATTCGTTCCGGGTCATGGCCCTGAATCGACATTCGGTCGTGAGCGTGCATCAAACCCGTTCGTCGCAGATGAAATGCCACTCTACTAAGCCTCTGACCTAGTAAAAGAACGATTGAAAATGAAGCTTAGCTTTTTTTATGAAAGCTAAGCTTTTTTATTGGATGCGAGTTTATTTATGAACCGGTTTGATTTTAATCAGAGAGGCGCTCGGCAGCGGCCAAGTAGCGTCGAGCCAGACCAACAAACTCTTCTCCACTAATATTCAAATCATGGGTTGATATGAAAATGTCATAACCGTGGAAGCCTCTTTGGTACTTCATTCTGTTGGCGAGCATCGCCTGTAACCCTGAATAGTCTTTGATCACCGCGTTTTGATTATTTGCTGCATCGGGTGAATCCGCATCCATTTGCGGTGGTTGAGCGCTGAAATGCACCTCGTCATTACTCTTTGATTCTTTATATTGGCTCAATTCAACACATCCGTTTTCGGTACAACGCGTGTGGTAGTGCGATGAGTCTAAAACCATGTCTTCAAAGTTCGACTCTTTACCCGCTTGCTTCGCTCCCAAGTACAAAAGTGCACGTTGGCTCAGCAATAACTCACAGGTGATTTTGGGGCAGATCGAATCGAGGTAGGGCGAGTAATCTTTAACCTTGATACCAATCCAAGGCAGAGGTTGGTGCCAACCATCTTGTTCATAGGTGCAAAGGCCAATTTTTTGGATGTTGTTCCACTTTAAGACCCAGCCCCCTTTATAAAAATGTTGTTGAAAATGAGTCGGTGTGAGGGTGAACATCACTCTGCTGCGCAACATTAAATAATAGCCAGTTCCTAGTAGGGCAATAATGCAAAATGCACCCACGATCAGTAACTTTGGATTGTCGCTGTAGAGTGCAATGATCAAGCAAACGAAGCCTAAAATAACGGCGAGAATACGGTACGAACGTGTGAACGAGGGCAAAGAGAAATTTGTTAGGTGACGAGTGTCCATAGGCAACACCAAGTTTTCATATTTTTGTCTGGATGGATAACCAGTGTATATGACCCTGAATTGATAAGTCGATGTTTAAATAATAGACGCTAGTAGACAATATCGGTATTTTTCGTCGACTTTCGACGCTTCACTCTACAAATAGCTCCTGTTTTTTGGTATAAATCGCGCTTCAAATTTTCACCACTGCGAAAAGAGCAGTGAACTGGAGAAATATTCAATGAGACTTGCTCATAAGCGTAAGGTGCAGGCTAAACTGCAGAAACGCACTAAAGCGGCTGTAGTTAAAGCAGTGGCAACGCCGAAAAAAGCGAAGCCTGTCGCAGAGAAAGTTGTAGCAGAAAAAACTGTAGCAGCAAAACCAGCGGTAGAGAAAACAGTAGCAGCAACAAAAGAAGTTGCAGTAGCACTGACTCCTAAGCAACAACAAGTTCTAGACATCGTTGTTAGCAATGCTGAAGGCATTAACCCTAAAGGTATCGGCCTAGCAGCTGGTCAAGAAGACGCGAAAGCAGCTTCATGGGCAACAGGCGCATTGAAAAAACTTCTTGAAGAAAACCTAGTAGCGAAAGAGCAACTTGCAGGTAACAAGGTTATCTACAAAGCTATCTAATCCCGCGGGATTATATTCGCTTCGTTAAGTTTTTAAGCCTCGATTATCGAGGCTTTTTTGTATCTGTCATAAACTTCATTTATCGCTTATTCTCATTTACCGGTTATTCCCATTCCAATCTACCGTTTAACTTGTTCACTTTAACTTCTAGCTTTGCTTCTCATCAGCAAGCCCTAAAGTAGGGCGCCTTACTAAAAAGCGCGGGTGACTTTCCCTAAAATGCAGCAATGGATAGAGCTTCATCACGAAATGGGAATCAATTGTTAATCGCGGTTCATTATAACTACTTAGGTATTTATCAATACGCATTCCCTTGGTGAATATCCAAACTCCTTTAAAATCGACACTATTCAATCATCTCCTACGTAGTTCTACTTAATCCTTTGGTCTAATACGTAACTTTGCTCACGCCATGCGTGCGTGCTCTCCCTGATATCTTGTTGCCTCATCACGGTGCACTCTTATGTTGAATCATAAAAAATGCTCATAGAAAGAGTGTTAACCCAACAAAGGACGTGAACATGAGTCTCATTTCTAACTCCCTCACACGAGTTTTTAAAAACGTTGCAGTAACCGCTGCGGCTTGTTTAGCTTTGGTCGCTACTGGTGCTACAGCCGCTGATAAGGTTTACCGTTTAAAGCTTGCAGAAACGTGGGGACCAAACTTCCCAGTTTTCGGTGATGCTACGAAGAACATGGCGGCGATGGCTGAGAAGATGTCGAATGGTCGACTGCAAATCAGAATCGATTCAGCAAACAAACACAAAGCCCCTCTTGGCGTTTTTGACATGGTTAAGTCTGGTCAATACGACATGGGTCACTCAGGCTCTTACTACTGGAAAGGTAAAGTTCCAAACACTCTTTACTTCACTTCTATGCCTTTCGGTATGACGCCAGCAGAACAATACGCGTGGTTCTATCACGGTGGTGGTATGGAGTTGATGGAGCAGGTTTACTCTCCACACAACTTGATGTCGTTCCCAGGTGGTAACACGGATATCCAGATGGGCGGTTGGTTTCAAAAAGAGATCAACAGCGTGGAAGATCTACAAGGTCTGAAAATGCGAATCCCAGGATTTGCAGGCGAGATTCTTGCAGAGCTAGGCGCTAAGCCGACCAACATTGCCCCAGGTGAGCTATACACGTCTCTAGAGCGCCGAACGATTGATGCACTAGAGTGGGTAGGTCCATCACTGGATTTACGTATGGGTTTCCACAAAATCGCGCCTTACTACTACACAGGTTGGCATGAGCCGGGTTCAGAGCTTCAATTCCTAGTGAACAAACGCACATGGAACAAGCTGCCTGAAGACCTACAAGAAATCTTGCGTGTTGCAATGCGTACTGCGGCTTACGACATGTACACACAAGCAACGCACGAAAGTGGTAAGAACTGGGTTTCAATGAAGACAGAATACCCAGATGTACAAGTGAAAGATTTCCCGCCAGAGGTTATGTCTGCACTGAAAGAAGCGAACGATCGCCTACTTGCTGCACATGCTGAGAAAGATGAGTTAGCAAAAGAGATTCAAGCTTCACAAGCAAGCTACCTAGAGCAAGTTCGTTCATGGACGGATATTTCACATAGAGCTTACTTAAATAGCCAAGCGAAATAGTCGACAGTTGTTGAACTGAATCTAAATGAACCCAAAGCTTCCCATATTAGGCAGCTAAGAGTGAGCAAGTGGCGGGTTCATTTAAAACATAATAATTAAATGCTCAAGAACCCTTTCTACGTCGTGCCTATTGCTAGCTATAAACTGAATCGTTTTTAGTTGGGTTAGCTGTACTGCAAGATGTCTTTTCAAATTCCATGGAGTCGGGAATGCGAAGTCTAATTTATATTGAACGCGTGTTTAATCGTATCGGTGATGCACTGGGATGGCTTTCCAGTATGTTGTTTATTCTACTTATCGCTAACGTTGTGTATGACGTTGTCATGAGATATGCCTTCAATGATGTCTCAATCGCTTTCCAAGAAATGGAATGGCACCTCTTCTCAGCCGTTTTCCTATTAGGTGTTCCTTATGCCATTAAGGCTGGTGGTCATGTTCGAGTTGACGTGTTCTACGAGCAACTGAGCTTTAAAGCACAAGCGATAATTGACCTGCTAGGCACACTTATCTTCTTACTGCCGTTTTGTTTGCTGGTGGCTTGGTTTGGTATCGATGTTGCCAAAGAGAGCTATGAACTGGGTGAAACCTCAGGCGATCCCGGTGGCCTGCCGTATCGCTGGATCATCAAAGCCATGATCCCACTGTCATTCTTCTTAATGGCACTCAGTGGCGTAGGTTTGATCCTGCATTCACTGAACAAGATTTTTAATCCCCATCTTATCCATGCCAATAACAAATAGAGGCTAAACATGATTGGAATAGTAATGTTTTTCGTAGCCTTGTTTGCGCTTCTACTTGGCTTCCCTGTGGCGTTCACCTTTGGTGGTATCGCGTTAATCTTTGGTGTTTGGGCTGAGGGCATTGAAATGTTTGCCTTCATGCCATATCGAATTCAATCCATTATGGAAAACACGGTGCTGATGGCCGTTCCATTGTTTGTTTTCATGGGGCTTGTTCTACAAAAGACCAAGCTTGCTGAGCAGTTGCTTGAGTCGATGGGACGACTGTTTGGTGGCGTTCGTGGTGGTATCGCGATTTCAACCGTCTTAGTAGGCTCACTGCTTGCGGCTTCTACTGGTGTGGTTGGTGCTTCTGTGGTTGCAATGGGACTTATCTCGTTGCCAGTAATGCTTAAGTACAATTACGACAAAGGCTTAGCGTGCGGCACCATTTGTGCGTCTGGTACGTTAGGGCAAATCATTCCACCATCCATCGTATTAATCTTATTAGGTGACGTATTAGGTGTGCCAGTAGGTGACTTGTTCCAAGCGGCGATTTGGCCGGGCGTGATGTTAGTTGGTGCTTATATCCTCTACATCTTGATATATGCCAAGTTACACCCTGAAGCGGCTCAACCGATTGAGCGAGACGATTCAATCAGCCGTAAGCAAGAGGTGTTGGATGCACTTAAAGCGATTCTTCCGCCTCTTGCGTTAATCATTGTCGTACTGGGTTCAATCTTTGCGGGTGTGGCTACGCCAACAGAGTCTGCTGCATTAGGTGGCGCGGGTGCGATGGTATTAGCACTGCTTTACGGTCAGTTTAGTTGGTCGATGGTGTATGACGCATCGAAAGAGACGGTGAAAGTAACGGCGATGGTATTTGCTATCTTGCTGGGTGCGACTGCGTTCTCGATGGCGTTCACTTATACCGGTGGTGATTATCTGGTTGAAGAGTGGATGCTACAGCTTCCGGGTGAGAAGTGGGGCTTCCTGATCATCACCATGTTAGTGATTTTGATTCTGGGTTTCTTCATCGATTTCGTAGAGATCTGTTTCATCATCGTGCCAATCATTGCGCCGGTTGCTGAGTTGATGGGCATTAACATGACATGGTTTGCTATCCTGATTGCGATGAACCTGCAAACCTCATTCTTAACACCGCCGTTTGGTTTCAGCCTGTTCTACCTAAAAGGCGTGGCACCAAAAGGCGTAACTACGAAGGATATCTACCGAGGTGTGATGCCATTCATTCTGATTCAGATCCTCGTACTTGGATCACTTCTCGCATTTCCAGCCTTCTATGGAATGTGAGTGAAGCCAAGAATGTGAATGATATGTTTCAAGGGTTAACGATAAATTGCTAAAATAAAACGGCTTATTGGTGTTCAGTAAGCCGTTTTTTGTGAGGAAAAGGAATGCCTCTAAAAGCCAAGCTGATTTTGCTGACGCTGCTCCCGTTGCTACTGGTAACGGCGAGTATTAGTTGGATCTCGTTACACCAAACTAAAACGTTGGGCGCGAAAGAGGTCGAAATCTTCAGAGACAGCTTAATCAAGTCACGTGAAAACGCCCTCAAAGACACAGTAGACCTCGCATTCGATGCCATTGAGCACATCTACAACGACCCTGACATCCAAGAAGCTCAAGCCAAAACGGAAGTTCGAGCCATATTGTCTAAACTTAGATACGGGTCGGACGGGTATTTCTTTGCCTACGATCGCCACGGAACCAATTTAGTTCATCCGATTCAGCCTGAATTGATTGGTCAAAACCTACTTGAACTGCAAGACGAGGATGGCGACTTTCTGATAGAAGCCCTGCTAAGAGAGGCACAAACGGGCGGAGGATTTCACCAGTATTTATGGCAAAAGCCATCGACGGGTGAGGTGGTGTCTAAGTTGAGTTACGCCGCATGGCTAGAACGCTGGGATTGGATGATTGGCACCGGTTTGTATATTGAAGATGTGCACCAAGAAGTGGCTTCAATGCAGGCTGAGATAAACAAGAATATTGAAACCACGTTCTTTTCTATTGTGGTGATTTTGAGTGTGACGGTGGCGGTTATTATCGTGCTTACCTTAGCCATCAACATGCATGAACATCGTATTGCCGATAACAACCTCAAAGAACTGGCGCATAAGACGGTGATGTTCCAAGAAGACGAGAAGAAACACCTAGCACGTGAGTTACATGATGGTATTAACCAATTATTAGTGTCGAGTCGTTGTCACTTAGAGCTACTCGGTAATAAGCTACAGAGTGAGGATCTCAAAGCACATTTGAATAAGTCACAGCATTCACTGATGCGAGCGATTGAAGAGGTGAGGCACATTTCACATCAACTTCGCCCAAGTTCACTGGATGACATAGGCTTAGAAGCGGCATTGTCTTCGTTGTTATTAGATTTTCAGGCGCACTCCGGTATTGAGGTGGAAACTTTATTTAGCACTCAACCGGGTAAGTTAAAATCAGAAGCCGCAACGACCTTGTATCGAGTGGTGCAAGAGTCATTGAACAACATAGAGAAACACGCGCAAGCGACCAAGGTAACGGTTATCGCTCAGCAAATTGGCAACGTGTTGCAACTGCTTATCCAAGATAACGGTGTTGGTTTCAATACCTATAAAGCGATGGAGAAACGAGGGATCGGACTGCGTAACATGAGAGAGCGAGTGGAGTTCATCGGCGGTGATTTTGAGTTGATGAGTGAGATTGGTTTCGGAACGGAAATTACAGTGTTACTGACACTAGAAGGATTAGTGAATGAGTGAAGTTATTCGAGTTGTGATTGCTGACGATCACCAAGTCGTACTGGATGGCTTTATGGCGAGATTAGAACTCGAGCCTGATATTAGCGTGATAGGCACAGCCAGTAATGGATTAGAAGCGGTTGAGACAGTGAAAACGCTGCGCCCTGATGTGGTGCTGATGGATATTAGCATGCCTATCATGAATGGTATTGATGCGACCCACCTGATTAAAGAAGAAGACCCTGAAGCCAAGGTGTTGATGCTGACCATGCATAACAACCGTGAATACATCATGAAGGTGATGCAGTCGGGTGCGGTCGGCTATATGTTGAAAGAGATTTCGGCTGAAAAAATGGTGCAGGCAATCAAAACCGTCAATCAAGGCTCGACCTATTTCTGTGAAAAAGTAACGCAGAATTTGTTTACTCAGCCAATTACTCCGACGCAATCTGTGAAGAATCCATTGAGCAGACGTGAAGAAGCGGTATTGAAATTAGTCGCGAAAGGGGAGAGCAGTAAAGAGGTCGCGAAGGCACTGAATATCAGCTATCGAACGGTCGAAACCCATAGACAAAATATTAAGCATAAGCTAGATATTCACTCTACAGCAGAGCTCGCTAAATACGCAGTCAGCTCCGGGCTTGTGGACTGATCTTACGCTAAATTACATTAAATGTGTAATTTAATTACTAAATGTGTAATTTGGGCCTCCTTTATGGAGGTTTTTTTAGTATTTTTGCGACAGGTTGATATTCTTCTTTTCGAAATTTAAGCGCCGAATGCAATGTTGCAAACAGTGCGCTGCAAATTAGAGAGGAAGCATGGAGCCTGTAAAAGATAGGTATAGTATTGAAAATACCGATTATACAGTAGGACAAGATAACGTTCAGAAATGGGGGTTCGATGTTCATAACCCAGTATTTGGAATCAGTGCAGGAGCGATCATTGTCTTCCTTCTGGCACTTCTAGTCGCAGACCCTGATACCGCAAAAGCGGCGCTTGATGGAATCAAATGGAAAGTCATCGGTAACTTCGATGGTTTCTTCATGTGGGCAGCCAACATCTTTGTTATTTTCTGTTTTGCCCTCATTGTATCCCCGTATGGCAAGATACGTATTGGTGGCAATGATGCCAAAGCAGAGCACTCCAACCTATCTTGGATGTCGATGTTATTCGCCGCGGGAATGGGTATTGGTTTGATGTTCTGGGGTGTGGCTGAGCCAGTAGCTTACTTCACGGGCTGGTATGAAACGCCACTCGGTGTTGAAGCTTATTCTCCTGAAGCGGCTAAGTTGGCGCTCGGCGCAACTATCTACAACTGGGGTCTTCACGGCTGGGCTATTTACGCCGTTGTTGCTCTAGCCCTCGCTTTTTTCACCTTCAATAAAGGCTTACCGCTTTCGATTCGTTCTATTTTCTACCCGATCTTAGGCGACAGAACTTGGGGTTGGTTTGGTCATATCGTTGATATCGTGGCTGTACTTGCAACGCTTTTTGGCCTTGCTACATCACTTGGCTTAGGCGCACAACAAGCTACCAGTGGTATTAACCATGTGTTTGGTACCGATGGTGGTATTGGCATGCAGTTGATTGTTATCGCTGTGGTCACTTTCTTAGCAACAATGTCGGTGGTTCGTGGCATCAATGGTGGCGTAAAAGTACTAAGTAACGTCAACATGCTGGTTGCTTTGGGCTTGCTTATCTTCGTAACCATCGCTGGTGGCATGGCGGGTATTAAAGCTATCCCAACCGCTCTAATGGGCTACATTGAAAACTTCATTCCTTTAAGTAATCCTCATGGCCGTGATGATGAAACGTGGATGCAAGGTTGGACGGTATTCTACTGGGCGTGGTGGATGTCTTGGTCTCCATTCGTAGGTATGTTCATCGCTCGTATCTCTAAAGGTCGTACGATTCGTGAATTCATCGTTGCTGTATTGTTCATTCCAACGACAGTAATCATCATCTGGATGGCAATTTTCGGTGGTATCGCGATTGATCAAGTGGCGAACAAGGTGGGGGAAATTGGTGTGAATGGTCTGCAAGATATTACACTTTCTCTTTTCCATACTTACGATGCGCTGCCAATGAGCTCTGTGCTTTCTGTAGTATCGATTGGTTTGATCATGGTGTTCTTTATCACCTCATCTGATTCTGGCTCGCTTGTTATCGATAGCATCACCTCGGGCGGTAAAGTCGATGCGCCAGTACCACAACGTGTATTTTGGGCGTTGATGGGCGGTGCAATTGCAGCGGTTCTACTGTGGGTTGGTGGCACGGAATCTATTCAAGCACTACAAGCTGGAACGGTCTCTATGGCGCTGCCATTTGCATTCATATTATTGCTTATGTGCCTAAGCTTATTGCTTGGTTTACGAACTGAAAATCAATTGGTTAAGCACCAAAATGCTTTGAGTTAAAAGTATTATTGAAACAACGGCCGACTTGTTCGGCCTTTTTTTCGCCAGCAATTTGAGTAATTACGTGAATATTGGATGAAAACCCATCGAACTGATTCAGGTTTACTGAAAACAATAAGTTCACCTGCTAAACTTCAGACATCCAAGTATTTGAATTATTGTGACAACAACTTGTACTACTTGGATTGTATGTTCGAGTTTGTAATTAAGTCACAGGTAAGTAAGGGATACGAGGTCAATAGACCTTATGAGTATTCCGTAGAGAGGGATAATGACTAAAGGTATAGATAAATACAGTATCGACAGTACGGATTACACTGTTGGTCAAGATAACGTCCAAAAATGGGGTTTTGATGTTCATAACCCAGTATTTGGTATCAGTGCGGGACTTATCGCTTTGTTCCTGATCGGTGTTCTTATTACAGATACCGCTTCGGCAAAGGCTGCACTAGATGGCGTTAAAGGCCAGATTATCAATTCGTTTGATTGGCTTTTCATCTGGTCGGGTAATATTTTCGTAATTTTCTGCTTAGGTTTGATTGTTTCTCCGTACGGCAAAATCCGCCTTGGTGGTGTTGATGCGACGGCAGATTATTCTTTTATGTCTTGGCTATCGATGCTGTTTGCCGCAGGTATGGGTATCGGCTTGATGTTCTGGAGTGTGGCTGAGCCAGCAGCATATTACACCGGTTTGTATGAGACTCCGTTAGGTGTTGAAGCGAATACACCAGAAGCGGCTAAGCTAGCACTAGGTGCAACCATGTATCACTGGGGACTGCACCCTTGGGCGATTTATGGTGTAGTGGCATTGTCACTGGCTTTCTTCTCTTACAACAAGGGATTACCTCTTTCAATTCGTTCTATCTTTTACCCAATCTTAGGCGATAGAGCTTGGGGCTGGGCAGGTCACATTGTTGATATTCTTGCAGTGCTTGCAACCCTATTCGGTTTGGCGACATCACTTGGCCTAGGTGCACAACAAGCGGCAAGTGGTATTCAACATGTATTCGGTATTGAAGCGGGCTTAGGGCTGCAAGTTATTGTGATTACAGCGGTAACTTTATTGGCGGTGGTATCCGTACTTCGTGGTATTGATGGTGGCGTTAAAGTTATCAGTAACATCAACATGTTGGTTGCTTTCCTACTGCTTATCTTAGTGGCTCTAATCGGCTACGCGGTGACTTTAGGTTCTATCCCAACAACATTGATGGCATACATTGAAAACATCATTCCGCTAAGTAACCCTCACGGTCGCGAAGATGAAACGTGGATGCACGGTTGGACTGTATTCTACTGGGCTTGGTGGATCTCATGGTCTCCATTCGTAGGTATGTTTATCGCACGTGTTTCTAAAGGTCGTACCGTTCGTGAGTTCATCACAGCAGTACTGATTGTACCGACTACAGTGACTATCATTTGGATGTCAGTATTCGGTGGCATGGCGATTGACCAAATCGTGAATAACGTTGGTATTCTTGGTCAAGACGGCCTAACGGATGTATCACTAGCAATGTTCCAAATGTTTGATGCACTGCCGTTCGGTACTCTGCTTTCAATCATTGCGGTTGTATTGGTTCTAGTATTCTTCATTACATCGTCTGACTCAGGCTCTCTAGTAATCGACAGCATCACCGCGGGTGGTAAAGTTGATACGCCTGTGCCTCAACGTGTGTTCTGGGCGTTCCTTGAAGGTGCGATTGCTGTGGCTCTATTGTGGGTTGGTGGTACTGAAGCAGTGCAAGCTCTACAAGCGGGTGCAATCTCGACGGCATTGCCATTCACCATCATTCTCTTACTGATGTGTGTGAGCTTGCTAATGGGTATGCGTACAGAAAAACGCTAGGCTTTTTAAGCTGAAATCTACTGCAATTTATACGCAGTAGAACGTTAAATACTATGAAGGCAGAAGAGGAAACTCTTCTGCCTTTTTTGTTTCAATTTACCGTGTTTTTTTGTCTATTTTAACGTGTTTGGTGCGATAAAAAATCTAATAACCGTAGAGGCAATACCGCCTTAAATTTGGCGGCAAGCCAAGGATTTGACATTACTTAAGCTTATGGTTTGCTTAAAATTATATTCCAATATTAAATTGTGAAATCGCTCGAATTTAATACTGATATTGGGTAGTATGCGCGAGATTTCCCACCACTCGTGAAACTTTGACATGAAACTAACACTAAAGCAGAAGTTGATAGGTGCTAGCCTATCTGCTGTTGTCGTTATGGCTACAGCGTTGACTTGGTTGTCAGCAAACCAATTATTTGAACAGACTCGTAATGGCGTATACCTACGAGCTGAAAGCGTATCTGAAGCAGCATCTGAAGGTATTAAAAACTGGATTGATATCCGTACCGATATCGCATCAGCATTTAATGAGTTTTCACGAGAAAGTGATGTTGTTCCTTTCCTTAAGCAAGCTCGTGTAGCGGGTGGTTTTGACGATATCTTTTTAGGTACTCCTGAAGGCGGAATGTACCGTTCACATCCTGAACGTAATCGTGCAGATTACGATCCTCGTCAACGTCCTTGGTACCAAGAAGCAAACGCTGCAGGTAAGCAAATCATTACCACGGCTTATCAAGATGCAATCACGAAAGCACTACTAGTAACGATCGCAGAGCCTGTTCGCCACAACGGCCAACTTGTTGGTATTGTTGGTGCAGACGTACTTATCGACCAATTGGTTAACGATGTCATCAGCCTTGATGTTGGTGACAACGCTTACGCAATGCTAATTGATGCCTCTGACGGCACATTCCTAGCGCATCCAGATTCAGCACTAAGCTTGAAGCCAGTAAGCCAGCTTTCAAACGATATCTCTATGCCTATTATCGAAAACGCAGTGCGTACGGGTAGCATCGAGATCATCAAACAGCGCGGCGCTGACAAGCTGCTTTACTTCACGAAGGTGCCTAACACTAACTGGATCTTCGCGGTTCAGATGGACAAAGCAACAGAAGAAGCGAACCACTCAACGCTACTTACTCAGCTGATCATCACTGCTGTCGTTATTACGCTCATCGTAATCGTACTCGTGTCTTGGTTAGTGAGCTTCCTATTCCGCGACCTAAACCGCGTTTCAGCGGCACTTGAAGAAATTGCTTCAGGTGAGGGCGACCTTACTCAACGTCTTGAGCCTAAGAGCGACGACGAAATTGGTCAGCTTGCTGCAAACTTCAACCGTTTTGTGGGCAACATGCACACCATGGTGATCAAGCTAAGCGAAGTATCTGCTGCGCTGGGCAACCAAGCTCGTCAAACGGCTTCTCAAGCAGAAGAACGTAGTGCTCGTATCCAAATGCAACAAGACGAGATCAACATGGTAGCAACAGCCGTTAACGAAATGGCTGCAGCAACACAAGAGATCGCAGGTAACGCAGACCACACTGCACAGAACTCATCTGAAGCGGTTGGCGCGTGTGAGCACGGTACTGGTCAAGTGACACAGACTCA
This sequence comes from Vibrio sp. 10N.286.51.C3, assembly GCF_003050065.1. Taxonomy (NCBI): domain Bacteria; kingdom Pseudomonadati; phylum Pseudomonadota; class Gammaproteobacteria; order Vibrionales; family Vibrionaceae; genus Vibrio; species Vibrio sp. 10N.286.51.C3. Next base: position 248,164 of record NZ_PIGC01000008.1, read on the forward strand.
AAGCTCTATTCAAAACCTTGCTCAAGAAGTTCAAATCGCAACCAACGTGATTCTAGAACTTGAAGAGCACGGCAACAGCATCAACGCTATCTTGTCTAATATTCAAGGTATTGCAGAACAAACGAACCTACTTGCACTTAACGCCGCTATTGAAGCTGCACGTGCCGGTGAGCAAGGTCGTGGTTTCGCAGTAGTAGCGGATGAAGTTCGAGTTCTGAGCCAACGTACACACGGTTCAACGCAAGAAATTCAACAGACGATTGAATTGCTGCAAGGCACAACAGGCAAAGCGGTTAACATCATGAATGATAGCCGTACACTTGCTGAAACCAGCGTTGATGACGCTAACTCAGCAGCAGCGAGCCTAACGCAAATTCATGCAGCTGTTGAACGCATCAGCGACATGGCAACACAGATCGCTTCTGCTGCAGAAGAGCAAGCGTCAGTAACGTCTGAGATCACTCGTAACACTGAAGGAATCCGTGACGTATCTAACGAGCTAGCAGACGAAGCACACCAAGCTGCAGAGCAAGCCGCGCAACTTTCTGAGCTGTCTCACGAGCTAGAGAGCGAAATCAGCCGCTTCAAGCTGTAAGCGCTAACTCGTAATTTAAAAGCCGAATGTGATTGTCACATTCGGCTTTTTTGTGCGTGCTAGTTAGAGTTGTGATCCAAACTAGTTGTTCGGATAACCAGGGAATTTAGCTTTAAGTGCTGCGCGAGTAGGGAAGTACTGCTCCATAAATTTAACCATCTCTGGGTCGTTTGCTTGTAGCTCTGTGAACGTCGCAGAACTTAACTCTTGAGCACGGTAGCCTTTATAGTTCACGTCGTAGTAGGCATACAGAGAGTAAGCTAAGTACTCTTGATCGTAAGACTCAGCATCTAGATCAGCTTCGACAATTGTTGAGTCTTTACCGTTTGGAAAGTAAGAGCCTGCAAGAATCGCTTTCTCATTCAGTTCATCTAACTCTTTCTGCATCACACCCCATTTCGATGAAGATGATTGTACTGCTAGGTTCATCACACCGTAATCGTGAACAAAGTGAATGATCTCTTCAAACGCAGCGTCTCTTTTCATTGCCAAGTCCGGCTTGTTCTCGCCTGTTGTCGTGGTTGTGGTTTCAGTCGCGAACAAATCTTGGAAACGGTAATTCTCATCTAAATATTCGCCTGCATCTCTATTCGGGCCATCAGCCCAATCTTCATCGTAAAAGAATGCCATCGCAGCTTTACTATCGTAAATGGCCTTGGTGACTTCTGCAGGGAAGCTATCAAGGTAATACTGCATGATGTTCTTAACGTGTGCGACCTTTGCTTCCGAATTGTTTACAGTTTTATCTTCAATCAACAATGGAATTTTATAACCGTGTGCTTCTACGCAGGTGCGTTGTTTGATGCCATTGTCGAGCAAATCACCTGTCGTGTTTGAGATAACAGAGCAATCACTCGTTGGGACTCTTGCAAACGCCCCTGACGTACTTTGCGCGAAGGATGGAACAAATTGAATACCGTTACTAAGCGTGTTACCAACACGAACGTAAAGGTTCATCGGTCTCATTTGATCGATATTAAATTTGTCGCCAGTAGCATCAATAATGAACTGCTTATTGATGGTCACGGTATCCGCTTTTTTCCATCGAATGACGTTGTTTATATTGTTTTCAACTTCTGCAATAGCAAGCTTTTCAAGAGTGCTCGTTGAGTTAAAGTTTTCGTAGTAAATACTGAAATTGTCAACGTCGAACGTTTTACCCGCTGAGTTTGTTGCCGTTACAGAGAAGGTGATATCTGCATCGCTTTGGGTTTTATAATTGCGCTCAGGAATGCCGTGAACTTGTGCGAAGCTGCCGCTAGATTTTAGATTATTACCATACTGAGTAATATCAATGTTCACGTTTTTGTCTGTACCCGCAGCAATCGATTTCACGCTGAATTGTAGTGAGTAATTGCTTCCTAAACTAACCACTGAGCTAGCGCTTGATGCATCGATTACATTCTTTGACGCGCTCGTGTTATTGCTGTCGCTGCCGCCGCATGCAGTGAGCATCGTAGTCAGAACAAGAGTTGGAATTGTGAGTTTGTATACCATAGGGGACCAAGTTATCTGCAAGCTATAAAGCCAGCATGTTACAAGAAATGGCATTTGCTCTTAGTAAGCTTTTGTAAGTAATGTATTAATAGTGCTTACAAATAAGCAATAAGTGATTGGCGGTGGTTATCTGTTTGAGCTGCTCGAAACTAGAATCACAGACAAACAAAAAGCCCGAGCATAAACTCGGGCTTTGAATGGTTTTCTTTATAGCTTAAGGAGAAGCTAGATTGCCTGACGAAGTTGGAAATAGCGTCCTTCTTCGTTCAACAGTGTCTCGTGAGAGCCGTTTTCTACAATCTCGCCTTGTTCAATCAGAACGATAGAATCCATCGATTCCAGACCAATCAAACGGTGCGTAATGAAGATAACTGTCTTGCCTTCAAAGTGCTTCTCGAACAGCGCCATGATGCTCTGCTCAGTTTGCTTATCTAAGCCTTCTGTTGGCTCATCAAGAAGCAGGATAGGGGCATCATGAAGGATTGCACGTGCAATACCAATACGGCGTTTCTCACCACCAGACAGTTGACGACCACCGTCACCTAACCAGCTATCAAGTGCATTATTCTCAAGCAGCTTTTCTAGGCCAACGTCTTTAAGGATGTTCGCTAGGTGATCATCATTGGCGTCTGGTTTTGCAATCAACAAGTTGTCACGCAGAGTGCCGTTTAAGATGTCGACACGCTGGCTTACCACACTGATAGATTCACGCAGTTGTGATTCGTTCCATTGTGTCAGCTCAATGCCCGCGATAGAGATGTAACCCTTTTTCGGATCCCAGTAGCGAGTTAGAAGCTGAATCAGTGTCGATTTACCAGAACCCGTTTGACCCACAATCGCAACCTTGTTCGTTGCTGGGATAGTTAGGTCGACAGCGTTCAGAACACTGCGCTCAGAGTCAGGGTAGTTGAAGGTCACGTTTGAGAACGTAATATCAAGCGGCTTGTTGATGTCGAGCTTCTCTTCAGCGAACTGAACTTCAGGCTCTGACAGAATAACCTCGTTCAAGCGACGTGCTGAAGACAGAGTTTGACCTAAATGCTGGAACGCACCTGCAATTGGCATCAACAATTCAAAACTTGCCATAGTAGCGAACGCCATTAGCGCGATGAACGGGTCTGGTGCATTACCACCCACACCGTCAGCCGCAAGCCAAAGCATAAGAACAAGCGTCAAACCATTGAAAAGCATTAGCGCTGCTGACGCCATACCGGTTAGGTTAGCGTTCACAAACTGATTCGCCATCAGCTTCTGCTGTGTTTCTAGAATCGCATTACGGTAACGCTCTTCTGCACCGAACAGAGTCAGTTCGCTGTAGCCTTCAATCCAATCTAGCGTAGTAACACGAAGGTCTGCTTTGTTCTGTGTTAGTTCACCACCGTTACGTTTACCCAACTTGTAGAACAAGACAGGCCAAACCAACAGCATGATCAGAAGGATAGAACCCAAGATTAAACCAAGCGAACTATCGAACCACATCAAGAACAGAGTCAGGAAGAAGATACCAAACACACCAACCGTTACAGGGCTGACTAAGCGCAAGTAAACGTGGTCCATTGCGTCGACATCAGCAACCAAGCGGTTAAGTAGGTCAGCGTCACGAAGGTTTGAAATACGACCTGGGATCAGCGGAGCCAGCTTCTTGAAGAAGAAGATACGCAGATCCGTCAGTAGTTTGAATGTCGCATTGTGGCTCACAACACGTTCACCCCAACGACCAGCAGTACGGCTCATTGCCAAACCACGTACACCACCGCCCGGTAGCATGTAGTTGAAGGTTTCACGCGCAATCGTAAGACCAGCAACCGCAGAAGCTGAAATGAACCAACCCGATAGCGTTAACAAGCCGATAGAAGCCGACAGAGTAGCAAAAGCCAATAGCATGCCTAGCGATAGGCCAAACCAATGCTTTTTATAGAGTTTCAGGTAAGGCAGTAAATCACGCATCTAAATTACCCTTATTGTCTTGTTGAGCTAAGTTCGCGTTTAGCATCTCTTCGAATAAACCACCCGCAGTCGAGAGCTGAGAGTAATGACCTTGTTCCACAAGACCACCATCGCGCATAACCAGAATGTTATCGACCGATTGAAGAGGAGCAAGTTGGTGCGTCACAAGCAGGGCAGTGCGACTTTCGATGTTGCTGTTAATGCCTTTAATCACGAGCTGTTCACTGCGAGTATCTAGGCTGGCAGTAGGTTCATCTAATAACCAGAATTGGCCGTCTTGAATCATTGCACGAGCCAAAGCTAAACGCTGAGATTGACCAACAGATAGGCCACCTGAACGATCAGAAATCATGTAATCCAAGCCATGCTCGTTTACAAATTCGTTAGCAAAAGATTGCTCTAGTGCGTTTTGAACAGTTTGGTCAGTGATATCTTGCTTACCTAGAGTGACGTTGTCACGAATGCTGCCGTGAAGCAACAGTGGGTTTTGACCAACCCAGCTGATCGTCTTGCGCCAAGATACCAAGTCTAAATCACGCAGTTCAATGCCATTGATTTTCAAGCTTCCTTCATAAGGCATGAAACCAAGAATAGCGTTGATCAAACTCGTTTTACCCGCACCACTTGGGCCAACTAACGCAGTCGACTGTCGAGTGTTAAGCGCGAACGAGATAGGACCAACCAATTGAACACCTTCAGGGCTTAACACTTTGAGATCTTGAGCTTCAATATTGATGCCTTGAGCCGGATCGAGTTGAGTGTCGCCTGATTTAACCTTAGTGATGTCTGTTTCTAGGAACTCGACAATACTTTCAGCTGCGCCAACCGCTTGTTGCTTCGCGTGGTAGAAAGTACCTAAGTCACGCAGAGGTTGGTAAAACTCTGGCGCTAAGATAAGGATAAACAAACCAGCGAATAGCGTAATGCCTGCACCGTAGTGGCCAAAGTTCAGCTCACCAATGTAGGTGAAACCAAAGTAAACTGCCGTCATCGCAATAGAGATAGACGTGAAGAATTCAAGTACAGCAGAAGACAAGAAAGCGATCTTCAATACATCCATGGTACGCGTTCTGAACACTTCAGATGCACCTTTCAATACTTCTGTTTCAGCGTTGGTACGATCAAATAGACGGATGGTTGTCATTGATTGCAAACGGTCGTAAAAGTGACCTGAAAGACGCTGAAGCGCTTTGAAGTTTTTACGGTTTGCATCGGCTGCTTTCATACCAACCAATGCCATGAACATCGGCACCAGTGGCGCAGTAATCAAGAAGATCAGACCCGCTGCCCAGTTTACAGGGAATACTACGACCAAAATAATGAACGGAATCATTACCGACAGAGACATCTGAGGTAAGTAACGAGAGAAGAAGTCTTGCATGTCTTCTACTTGTTCTAACAATAGCGTTGCCCACGTACCGGCAGGTTTACCTTTAATGTAAGCAGGACCTAACTCGCGTAACTTATCAAGGATGAGTTGCCTGATGTAGACACGGATTTGTTCACCACAGCGATAACCTGCGATTTCACGTCCCCATGTACAGCCAGCACGGCCAACGACCGATAATGCCAAGCCTGCGAAATGACCAACCAGTTCAGATTTATCGACATTCTCGATGATAAGCTGGTGAAGAATAGAGGCGAGAAGAGCTGCTTGAGCAATTAAAAACACGCTTGAAAGTACGCCAAGGCTAATCGCAATCATAAGCCAGCGTTTCGCTAACTTACTCTGTTGCTTAAGCCACTTGTTCAAGCTGCGTTGTTTTTTCTTATCCATTATGAAGGCTTAATGATAATTATTATTTGTTGAGGGCGGCTAGTATACAAAAGAAAGCCCAGTGGATATACCACTGGGCTCTAGGGATTTACAACAAAATGTGATGACGCCCTGCATCTACTGAGGCGAGAGCACCGATAATCAAATCTGCAATCTCAGATTTACTTATCGTTAAGGCCATCTAGGAAGCGTTCAGCATCCAGTGCAGCCATACAACCTGTACCAGCAGAAGTGATTGCTTGGCGGTAGTTGTGGTCCATTACATCACCCGCAGCGAATACGCCAGGGATGCTGGTTTGTGTCACGTTACCTTCAAGACCAGACTGAACGATGATGTAGTCATCTTTCATGTCCACTTGGCCTTTGAAGATTTCAGTGTTCGGCTGGTGACCGATAGCAATGAACGCGCCCATTACGTCGATGTCTTCTGTCTTGTCAGACTGAGTATCTTTAATACGAACGCCCGTTACGCCCATGTCGTCGCCTAGAACTTCGTCTAGCGTGCGGTCAGTGTGAAGAACAATGTTACCATTCTCTACTTTGTCCATTAAACGCTTCACTAGAATCTTTTCAGCGCGGAACGTGTCACGACGGTGAACTAGATGAACTTCAGACGCGATATTAGAAAGATAAAGTGCTTCTTCAACTGCCGTGTTACCACCACCAACAACCGCTACTTTCTGGTTGCGGTAGAAGAAACCATCACACGTTGCACAAGCAGAAACGCCGCGGCCTTTGAATGCTTCTTCAGAATCTAAACCTAGGTACTTAGCTGATGCGCCTGTTGAGATGATCAACGCATCACACGTGTACTCGCCTGAATCGCCTTTAAGACGGAAAGGGCGGTTTGAAAGGTCGACTTCGTTAATGTGGTCGAACAGGATCTCTGTTTCAAAGCGCTCTGCGTGCTCTTTCATGCGATCCATTAGAGCAGGGCCCGTTAAACCTTCAGCATCACCCGGCCAGTTTTCCACTTCTGTAGTGGTTGTAAGCTGACCACCTTGCTGCATACCGGTAACAAGTACTGGGGTTAGGTTTGCACGAGCAGCGTAAACTGCAGCTGTATAGCCAGCAGGGCCAGAACCAAGAATCAATAAATTACAGTGCTTTACGTCGCTCATGAGGACTCCGAAATTGAAATTGTTTTTATTTATAATCGCTTAGGATTGTATGGAAAATATGGAGGCAATAAAAGGTTAAACAAGGGCTGAAGTGTAATTAATCGTTATAGTTTAGAACTTAATCGAGACAAACGTTTTCGTAGCTGAAATCGATGTTGCAAATGTACCTATTATAAATTATCGTAAACTAGTTTACTAAGTTGCAATCAGCTAGGATGGGAAAAGTGATTTTTGAAGAACGTATTTGTATTGAAGCATCACCTCAAGACATATATTCGCTATATGTCGATGTAGAAAACTGGAATCAATGGGATAAAGAAGTGGTCTACTCTCGGCTACTGGGGGTATTCGAGGTTGGTGTGAAAGGTATTATAAAGCCGACCAATGGACCTAAATCAAAGATAGTAATTACGGATGCTACACCAAATAAGAGCTTTACTGTCATGAGCAAACTGCCATTCTGCCTTCTATCATTTGAGCACCAGTTACAGGTTAAAGGAGAAATAACGGAAGTAACTCATAGAGTTAAGTTTTCGGGGTTAACCAGTTTTTTGTTTGGGAAAGTCGTGGGTAAGAAAATTTATGATGGACTACCGTCTACTCTTGAAGGATTAAAAAAAAGGGCAGAGAACAATGTTTAAGCATGAGCTCCCATCGGACAGCGTAGGGCTACAGCTCTGGGTCGCTTACAATAAATGGCATTCAGAGGTAATGAAACTCCTTAAGCCGCTAAACATCAACCATACTCAGTTCGTTATACTCGCTTCAATACTATGGTGTAACAAGAACAAAAACGAAACCACGCAAACAGAAGTAGTCAATATTACAGGCTTGGATAAGATGACATTATCAAAGTCGATGAAAGCGCTGGTTGCGACTAATCTTATCTCTAAAGATAAAGGTGTTAGAGATTCACGTAGCTTTTCTCTGAGACTCACGGAAACTGGGGAAGCTCTAGCAATAAACGCAATAGCGCAGGTGGAAGAGTTAGACCAACTATATTTCGAAAGCTTAAAGGGCGAAAAAGGACGATTTATTTCTTTGTTAGCAGGCCTTCAAGTTCCTTGAATTAAAACTCACTTTTGGACAATTATGTGTCAGTGTTTTTGCTAAATTAGCAAACCATCAATAACTACAGGTATGGTAAATTGTTAACTTCGTTCCCATTTTAAATGTTTATAGACAAGAGTTATTAAGCGCGCACTCCTACCTCCTATTCAAATACACTTACTTGCTCTTGCAAACATACCCATAACGAAATATAGTAAACTAGTTTACTAACTTCCAATCGAGATGGAACAAAATGATTTTTGAAGAACGTATTTGCATTGAAGCCTCACCTCAAGACATATATTCGTTATATACCGATGTCGAAAATTGGAGTCAATGGGATGAAGAAGTTGACTACTCTCATCTCATGGGAGAATTCAAGATCGGTACTAAAGGTATTCTGAAGCCGAGTAATGGACCTAAATCACAGATTGTAATTGCAGATGCTATACCAAATAAGCACTTTACTGTAACAAGTAAACTACCATTCTGCGTTCTATCATTTGAGCATCATTTGCAGGTCAATGGAAAAGTAACTCAAGTAATTCATAGAGTTAAGTTTTCAGGTTTAACTAGTTTTTTGTTTGGGAAAATCATTGGAAAGAAAATCTATAAAGGTCTACCGTCTACTCTTGAAGGACTAAAAAAAAGGGCTGAACACAATGTTTAAGCACGAACTCCCTTCGAATAGCGTAGGTCTACAGCTCTGGGTTGTTTACAATAAATGGCATTCAGAGGTAATGAAGCACCTCAAGCCTCTAAATATTAATCATACTCAGTTTGTTATACTCGCCTCCATACTATGGTGTAACAAGCATAAAAACGAAACAACACAAGCAGAAATAGTCAATATCACTGGCTTGGATAAGATGACACTATCCAAGTCGATGAAGACTCTAGTCGCTAATGAGATCATAATTAAAGATAAAGACGTTAGAGATACACGTAGTTTTTCGCTCAAACTCTCGAAAACTGGAGAATCTCTAACGAAAAAAGCCATCGCTCAGGTAGAAGAGTTAGACCAGCTATACTTCGAGAGCCTACAAGACCAGAGAGCAATATTCACTTCTCTGCTACTAGGCCTTAAAAATAGTTAAGCGAAAGTAAGGCAAGTTGCAGGGTTTTAAACTGAGTTCAATCCCTCTCTGGCTGACTTTGAGTCATTTTCGAGCTAGGAACTCCCATGCGTTAAAAATCAGACTGTGAAGACTTTGGACAGAAGTTTGTTAGCGGCATTACTAAATTAGAATATAACGGATTAATTGGAGTATGGAAAAGTTATCCGACAGCAGCGCCTTGTTAGCTGCTGTGCGCATCCAGTCGATCAATAGTAAATGCAATGCTTTCTCCTACCACTTTTCGATCACTAGTATCGATTGGTGCTGATAGATGTGTAATACCCACATCAACTATTACCTCAGGATCTATGCCTGTCACGACACCATATGCCCGATAGCGCCAGCCCGATTGATGCTCTAGCTCTTTCTTGGCTTCGGGGTTACCTGAAAACATTGACTCCCATTCTTCGTCTTCATAGTGGAGGCCGACTGATAAACGGATATCGATATTTTCTCCGGCTTGATATCTATCACCTCCAAATTCGTCCATTGCAACAACCTTGACACCATCTACTTCGATGGTTGCCTCAAGATAATCGCCTTCCGTTTTTTTGAAAATTGCTCTCATAGTTTCCCAACAGATAACGCCTGCTGCCGCTTGTTAAGCATATTTTTAAGTTCGCTACTCACAATACGGCCTCTTATCAATTTCGGGATAATCTGACGTATACTCACCCCAACCTCTAAATTGATAATACTTTGTCATAGCTTCGAAATGTGAGTTGGCCTCACATTCCCATATTAGTTTTGAATCAGGCTCCATTAATGATCGAGCATCGTCGCCGTCTGAACCTGCCAGGCAAAACGTATCTAATTCTTGTTCGTTGGACCAAAGTTCGTGCTTCATATTCTTCTAGCGCCTAACGCCAGACATAAACAGTAAGCGATGTTTGATGACCCTGTTAGGCATTATCTTCTGTGCCATATTCGTTCCGGTTTTTGACCTAGCTGCCATTCAATATAATCTTCAGATGGACGATCAATATCAATTACGTGCTCATGAGAAAATGGAATTTCTGCACCGAAGCATAGGTAAATATCGTCTCGACCTGCCTCAATACAGACAGGCTGAAAATCAAGAATACCAATGTATTTGTTACCTACAATCTCGGATACAATCAAGTAACCTCGCTCACCTTCGATGAAGACCTTTCCGTCCTCGTCTTCGCACTCTATTTCCAATATTACTTTCGCCGCATCACCAACTTGTAGCGAGTTTCGTCGTTCAAGTTCTGGAATCCAAAATGTCTCCGGGTTCTCTCTATGAGACTCTTCGCCATTTCTCAATTGCCAATAATCTTCTTCAAAATTGGCTAATTCCATGAAACCTCCTTGATGCGTAACATTATTAATAACAGGCAGTCTCGTTTTTCTACCTGCTCGACTTTCGATTAATTTATCATAAGTAACTAAAAATTAAAGAAAATACATCGAGATTTATACTCTACCCTCATATAAAAACATGCATTGTTATCACTTTTTAACAATGCGCGTTATCCAAGCTGTAACCCACTCAAAAAAAACATTGAAATGCAATAACTTAAAAAGCTAACCATCGGTAAAGAGAGATCAAACATTCAATAAAACATGCCACTTTCCATACTCAAACGATATTAAAACTTAATAAACCGCGAACTGTGTAGATATACAGAAAAGAAAAAAAAGTAAAGATGGTAAGTAATTTATCCATGAACTTGATATTAGGTTTTGTAGGGAAAATGCACGCCCCTAAAATGTGTAGAGTATTTAATCTAAGTAGTTTAGGGGCACAAACGTGTTAGAGAAGAGCATCTGACGCTTGTAAACATGTACCATTTGTCTCGAAGCTACATCCATTTCCGTAGTGGATTTCAAATGCTTTGTACTTCTGCTTCCAAAATTATCCCTGTAACGTCCCACTTCAAACACTCTCTAGACTAAAAGAGTGATCAACTTGGTTCTTTAAAAGAAGTAAACCATTTGGGGCGGCCGAGTTCCCCCCGAACTCGACCTGTTCCAGACGCGCAAGCAAAGGCGTTTGGTTTCTGGCGTACTCATAAATTAACCAATTTCAGTTTGTTGTGTAAATAATCAATAGCTTGCCAACTGATAGGTAGGTCGTATTTCGTTGTGCAAAAGCATAGAAATGAATGATGACGAGTGTGATGCCTGAACTCATGCAAGGAGGCTGGCGTATTGAAGCTAAAGGGCTGACACAATATGAAACACCACTTGCTAGTTAATGATATCGTTAAATTTAAATTTTCAGGGATTTATAACTAGCTAGTGGAGTGTGCTAGTTTTAAGAGTTGGTCATCTTTTATTCTGGTGTAATACACTGCTTTTTAATTTAAAGTTGGATTTAGTATCTGAATTATTAAATCTGACGGGATAAATGATTGTTTAATGTTGATTTGGCAAGATCTTCAAGTATCCTTTATGTAAACAAAACGTTAAATATAGAAAGTTTATTAACAATCATTAAGGAGTCGATGATGTTACATGCTCACGAAAATACCCTACATATTACCCACCTCAGTAACCACGCAGTTGAGGAGTTGTCACCGTCATTCTCTAAGCTTCCAAGCACAGAGCATGCGGATGGTCAGTTTCGATTGAGAAGGTACTCGGTGGTTCAATTCAGTAATGGACAAGTCGTAGAGCTAGACAAACATAACTTTGTTCAGTCTGAAGACATTAATCACTTTCAAGGTGACGTTGTTCGCCAATTCGAGCCAATTGAAGCTCCAATCTTAAGCAGCGAAGGCATGCAAGAGATGTGTGAACTGTTTATTGAAACCAATGGGCTTGAAGACGGACAAGAAATCGAAATCCACCAAATTCGTATCGCTGCCATTTTTGAAGAGACACAGGTTGCGCCAGAAGGTGTTCACCAAGATGGCTTCGACCACATCGCTTTAATTGGTGTTAACCGTCATAACATTGTGGGTGGCGAGATCATGCTGTACCAAGATTCACATGAAGCACCATTCTTTAGAAAAGTGCTTGAAGACGGTGAAGTAGCAATGCTGGCCGACAGCAAGCTTTGGCACAACGCACAGCCGATTCGTACCATAGACCACGATGAGATGGGCTACATGGATGTGTTTGTTCTAACGGCTAAGGATTCGCGCAATGTCCTTCACTCTTAATGATGTGCGCCAGCAGTTTAGCGCGCTAGGCCAATACCATAACGGTAAGCCGGTGACCTTTTTTGATGGGCCGGGTGGCTCTCAGGTTCCTGAAAATGTTTTAGCATCCATGACGGAATACCTAGGGCACTTTAATTCAAACCTAGGCGGTCATTACTTTTCTAGCCAAAAGACTACAAGCTTAATGCAGCAAGCGAGAGAAGCGGCACAAGCGCTACTCAATGCTGAGTCTTCTGTCAACGTTGTGTTCGGTGCGAACATGACTTCGCTGACCTTCCAACTGAGCCGAGCGATCAGCCGCGATTGGAAAGAGGGCGATGAAGTTATCGTCACTGCTTTAGATCATTATTCGAACGTGTCGAGCTGGCAGCAAGCGGCAGACGACAAAGGTGCGATTGTTCGACAAGTTCGTGTCGACGAGTCGGATTGCAGCCTAGACATGGCGCATTTTGAATCGCTGCTTAACGAGAAAACCAAGCTTGTCGCGGTGACGTTTGCTTCGAACACCACGGGTTCGATTGTTGATATGGCGAAAATTATTGAGCTTGCACATCAGCATGGTGCGCAGGTTTATGTTGATGCTGTGCATTACGCTCCTCATCACTTGATCGATGTTCAACAACTGAATTGTGATTTCTTAGCGTGTTCGGCTTATAAGTTCTTCGGCCCGCATGTAGGTATTGCTTACATTGCACCTCAATGGCTGCATACGTTAAAGCCATACAAGGTAGAGCCTGCCACTAACATTGGCCCAGGCCGATTTGAAACGGGTACGCAAAGCTTTGAAGGCCTTGCCGGTGTAATTGCGGCGGTTGATTACTTGGCGCAGTTTGGTGAGCCAACAGATTCACTGCGTTCTCGTTTAGAGCAAAGCTACGCGCTTTATAACAAGCATGAAAGCCAGCTTAGTGAGTACTTCCTTAAACGCTTGTCTGATCTCGAAGGGGCAAAGCTTTACGGGAAAACAGAGTTTGACTCGAATCTAAGAACGCCAACATTTGCCATCACCTTTGATAATCACTCTCCAGAGTTTATCGCTAAGAAGCTGGGCGAGCATAATATCTGTGTGTGGAATGGACACTTCTACGCGCTAGGTTTGGTGAAGCAGCTGGGTATCGAAGAGCAGGGCGTGGTGCGTATTGGTTGTATGCATTACAACTCGATTGAAGAGATCGACTTGCTGTTCAATGTGCTTGAAGGGATCTTGCGAAGCCATTAGCAAGCAGTCACTAGCACTTAATAGCTAAAGAATTAGAAAAGAGCATACTTCTCTCATGAACATTGAGTAGGAAGTATGCTCTTTTTCGTTTCACAGCGCTTATTACTTATTTACGTAACGCCAGTGATTCGATTAAGACCGCTTTTAATCAAGACAGCTGCTCAACAATAGCTACACCCACTGCGTGTGCGCTGGTTGGGTTCTGACCTGTAATGACTCGCTCATCAACAATCACAAGCTCTTGCCAAGGTTGAACCTTGTTGAAACGTGCTGCGCTACGAGCAAGCGACTCTTCCAGTAGGAATGGAATGTCGTTGATCGTACCAAAGTCGATCTCTTCTTCACGTGTAAAGCCAGTCACCGATTTAGAGCTTAGTAGCTTCTCGCCGTTGCTCAGAACAATCGGAAGCAGCGCCGCAGGGCCGTGACATACTGCCGCGACAATACCACCATCTTCATAATGCTTTGCTGCGATGCTAGCGAACTGTTCATTTGTTGCTAAATCTGAAAGCAAACCGAATCCACCTGGGTAGAAGATAGCATCGTAGCTTTCAGTATTGATTTGGCTTACTGGAATCGTATTGTTGATGCGGTTCTGGAAGTCATCATCCGCCAAGATATCAGCGTTAACCACATCTCCTTCAATATCCGTTCCGTAGAGTGGGGCTTTGCCACCATTGATAGAAGCGATGTCGTATTCGAATCCAGCAGCCATGATCTCTTTCAGAGCGTGGGTTAGTTCTGGAGCGTAAGTACCGTTCGCTTGGTCTGTATCGCCAAGTGTTGCGTGGTTAGTTACTGGAATTAGTATTTTTTTCATGATTCATCCCTTTGAGCTGCTGTTTTTTTATTTAGAAACGATGCCTGTAATTAGATGCTGACGCTTTTCGTTAAGCGCTAGGTATCGTGTTGTTACTTAGCTATCGCCGTCTTGTTGTATCTAATACTAGTTCCAAACCAATTAGGTGATAATATACTAAACAGGCAAAACATTGTTGCTATATAGCAAAGATAAGATACGGGTAGATTAAGTATGGACAGCTTTGAAGGTATTAATGAGTTTGTTGCGGTAGCCGAGTGTCACGGCTTTTCTGCAGCAGCAAAACAGTTGGGTTGCAGTACTAGTCATGTCAGTCGCCAAGTTTCAAGGTTGGAAGAGAGAGTTGGCGTGGCGTTGCTTGCGCGTTCAACACGGATGGTGAGCCTGACCGAATCGGGTCATACCTATTATCAGCAGTGCAAAGACTTGGTCATTGGGCTGCAACAAGCGAATGAACAAGTCACGTCTCAACAAACTCAGCTTAGCGGTACATTACGTGTTAGTGCTGCGGGTGCATTTGCAGAAAATCATGTTGCGACAGCGCTGATGGAATTTGCCAAAGATCATCCTGAACTCACCATAGAAATGAACTTCAATACTAAGATGGTGAACTTCATCGAAGATGGTATCGACTTTGCCATTCGTTATGGTCGATTAGACGATTCAGGGCTGGTGGCAAGAAAGTTGGTCGATCGTCCAATGGCGGCTGCAGCCAGTAAAGACTATATAAAGCAATTTGGTTCGCCTACTCATCCAGAGCAGTTGAAAATGCATAGCTGTATTATCGCTAACAGTGATCAGTGGTTATTTGAGAAAGAGGGAAAATCGTTAAATGCAGTACGAGTACATGGGCGCTGGCGCAGTAACAATTCGAGCGCAGTACTCAAAGCATGTGAAGAGGGACTTGGGATTGTTTATCTTCCTAAAAGTAGTTTCAATGGCGGTCTGACTAATGGAAAGCTGGTCCCGGTGCTTGAAGAATATTGGGGAGCAGGAACCAGCAGTTGGGTCGTATACCAAAACCGTCGTTTTTTACCCCAAAGAGCACGACTGGCGATCGACTTCTTAGTCGCTTACTTTTCGGATTGGAATGAATAAGCGACAAGGTGTCAAGCTGGCAGCCAACAAGACAGAAGTTAATACTGAACGGGATTTGAAAAGAGTCGTGATTAACTCTAGCTACGTACTTTAAAGCCGAAAACAGAAAAGTTAATGCTTACATAGATATACGTTATCTTTTTTTGTTTTTTGACGCGCGTAATAGGATTGAGATGCTTGTCTACTTTTGATAACTCGTGTTAGTGATTGAATTGTAGAGAAGCCCGCAACAGTACGATATACTAGATACCATATTAATGTCCCTAACGCGTGAAAGATTCTGTGGAAGCGTTGGCAGGATGTGTTGTTATGCTCCAGTTTATGAAGTGTAGCGAGAGTGCGGAGTTGGCAATGTCTTCAATAAATTTCGAATCCACGTACGGTGTGATAACTATTCAAGATATGAATGTAGTTAGTGTTGACGCTAACTACGCTCGCATCTATGGATACCAATCGCCCGAAGAACTACTTTCTAATATCGATAGCTTTCTAGATTTAATCTCAGAAGATTACCATGTTCTAGCCTATCAAAATTACCTTGAAACGGTGAGTGGTCAACGAGACCCTCAGGTTCATACCTATACCAATGTTGATCGTAATGGCAGAGAGTTCACCGTGTTTTCTATCGACCATGTGACGGAGTGGCAGGGAAGGCCTGCACTGCAAGTCACGGTTATCGATCTTTCCCCTGCGATTCAGCTGCAAAATGCGGTGCGTGAGCAAGATAAGATGTATCACGACATGATCATGCAATCAGGGCAGGGAATCTTGGTTCACCGAGATTTTAAACCTTTGATGGTCAATCAATCGTGGGTCAAATTACAAGGTGGATCGTCCATAGAGCAAGTATTAGCGCTGGATTCGATCCTTGAGTTGGTACCCAAGCAGAACACTGATGGCATCAATAAGCATTATCATGCGCTTATGTCTGGTGAGTTGTCTGGAACGAGCACTGTGGTCGAAAACATTGGGTTTGACGGTGTGCATCGATTTTTCAATATTTACGACAATGCGATTACGTGGAAAGGTCAGCCTGCGGTTCAGGTTGTGCTCGAAGATGTGACGCAAAAGGTGATGTTGGAAAAGCAGTTGGTTCACCAAGCTAATTACGATGAAATGACGGATTTGCTCAATCGTAGGGCTATTTATGAATGGCTAAGAGAGCATATTATCTCTGAAAATTACCTTGTGTGTATGTTGTTGGATATCGATGATTTTAAGTCGATTAATGACACTTACGGTCATATGGTCGGTGATGAGGTCATTTGTGCTTTGGCTAATATTGCCAAGCGCAATGCCGATAGAGTGGGTGGAGTCGCAGGCCGTTGGGGTGGTGAAGAGTTCATTATCTTTATCCCAAATGCGTCTCTTGAACTAGCATACGAGGTGTCAGAAGAGATTCGCCAACAGTTCCATCACGTTGAGTTCAAAATTGATGAACAGGTTCGATTTAATTCGAGTGTCAGTATCGGAATCAGTGATAGTCGAGCTTGTGAAGACGGTGTCACTATTGACGCACTCGTGAATTTAACCGATCAGTCTCTCTATCGCGCGAAAGCCAATGGCAAGAATTGTGTCGACGGAGATGTGGTTGCGCTCTAGTATTTGTACGTTGCTTTATTAAAGCTGATCGTCTCATCTGAAATGAAAAATGCCCTGAAGCTAAAGCGTCAGGGCATTTTTGTATCTCACTTGTGATGGCGCTCAGCTGATTAAGCAGAAACCTCAACTTCGTAAGAACCGAATTTACGGATGTTAATCACACCAGTATCCAAGATAAGGTATTGGCCTTTAATGCCTTGAAGTACACCGGTCACCTCAGGGTTCTTATCAAAGTTGTGCGATACAATCTTCACAGGGTGCTGTTCAACGGGGTAGCTCAATGAAGTGATGTTCTCACTTAGAATTTCGATCGCATCGTCACCAAATTTTGCTCTGATCTCTTGGATTTTATCCTCAACCAGTGGTAGCAGCTCTTTTGCTTTCTCTACCAATTCCATATCGTCGCCGTCGCCTTTTAGCAGCGTGCGCCAGTTGGTTTTATCGGCGATGTGTTTTGCTAATTCAACTTCGATAAGGCCAGAAATCTGACGCGTTTTTACCTTCAAGATTGGTAGGCCTTGAGTCGCACCTTGATCAATCCAACGGGTAGGGATCTGTGTATGACGAGTGATACCTACTTTTAGGCTTGATGTATTTGATAGGTAAACGAAGTGATCAACCATGCAGTTCTCTTCACCCCATTGAGGCTCACGACATGTGCCTTCATCGTAGTGGCAAGTCTCCGGTTTCATGATGCACATATCGCAGCTGGCTAGCTTTTTCATGCACACAAAGCAGTGGCCTTGAGAGTAGCTCTTCTTGGTTTTCTTGCCACACGAGCAGCAAAAAATATTGCCCGTGTGAGTGAGGTTGATGGTTTTACCAATCAGAGGGTTTAGTTCTACAAACTCTTCGCCTACAGGCAAACGGTAGGTTACCGCACCATCAAGGGAAGCACTCATCTTCTTGAGTGTTCCTTTCGCTAATAAAGACATGACATTACTCGTTGTATTTTGATTATTATTTCGTCGACTCGAATGCTCTGTAAGCAGCCTGTTCGGTTAACGATGATTATGCGATGAGTATAACAAATGGAGCCTATTTTTATACGCAATAATACTTGATTCTCGGCGTAAATAATCAGCATGAAATGTAAGCATAAAAATATAGTATGACATTTTGTTCAGGCGTGATATAACGTTTTTTAGTGGATTATTGGTATTAAGCTCACTAATTCACGTAAGTTATTTTATATCGTAAAATCCCAACTCTAGGGATATAAGCCGGAAGCTTAGACGTGAAGTGGATCCATAAGATTGTTATCTTTCTAGTTATCGCAACACTTGCCATTGTGCAGTATTACCGTGTGAGCGGAAATCGTGTGATAACGGCAATTACGCCAGATAAATATGAGTTTATCGCGACCAGCGATCAAGTTGACAGGGGTGTCAGTACCTCTCAATTATCCTATGAAAATGGCCAATATGTTCTTAACTGTGAGCTAAAGGAATCAGAGTATCCTTGGCCTTACTGCGGCTTATCGATTCGTATCGATCCAGATATAACCACAGGTCTTGACCTTTCCCAGTATCACACTTTTAGAGTGAACATCGATTACCATGCAGAGGCTGACTCAAGCGGCCGTTTGAGAACCTACCTACGTAACTATAACCCTGCTTATTCAGTTCCGGATAACGAGTACACACATAAGTACAACGGGATGGAGTTTTCTCCGGGCGTTGATGGTGGTGTGATTGAGATTCCGATCAAAAACCTGCAAGTAATGACATGGTGGTTAGCTGATAACGACATTGCGCTAGAGCACTCAGCACCCGAGTATTCGAATGTGAATATGGTTGAGTTTGCTACCGCATCTGGTGCGAAGCTTGGCCATCATAGAATCGTTATCCGTAGCATCGAGTTTGAAGGCTCTTACATCACAGGCGAGAGCTTGTTCCTTATTTTACTGTTTGTTTGGGTCGGAACCGGCACGGTGTTCTTGCTTTCTGAATTAAACAGTTCAAGAAAGCGTATGCTGATTGCCGAAAAAAGACACCATCACCTTAAGAACGTCAACCGAGCACTGAGAGAGCAAAACTTTGAATTCTCTGAAATGGCACACCGTGATGAGTTGACCGGAATACTAAACCGACACGCGATTCGTGATTGGCTAAAAATGCAGTCTCAGCAGGTTAAGCAGGGGCATGGAAAGCTAAGTATGTTGTATCTCGATATTGACTACTTCAAGAGCGTGAATGACAAATACGGACACCAAATGGGTGACCATATTTTACGCGAGTTTAGCATGGTGGTCGGCAGTTCGATCAGCGCTACCGACAAGTTGGTGAGGTGGGGTGGTGAAGAGTTTATTGTTTTTTGCCCGGAGACTGATCTTGGCGAAGCACAAAGAAAGGCTGAGAAAATCCGACTCTTAGTTAGCCAGCACCTTTGGGTTCATGGCGATCCACTGACATGCAGTATTGGTATCGCTGAGATGAAACAAGAGCGAGTGACAGAGACCATTGCTCGCGCTGATGAAGCTTTATATCAAGCTAAGCATTCAGGTCGAAATCAGGTGATCTTGAGTCACTAATCTGAAAATTGTTTTGATTAGTTTATAAGCCACGCGTGCATATGTGACGTGTGGCGTTTTTATGGCTGCTAGATGAGTTTACCCTCTAGAGCCTTTGTTAGTTTGTTTGGAAAATGTACAAAAATGATTTCCCTGTTCTTTAAATGCTTGCTGGGTGCAGCGGCGGTTTTGTTGATTGCGCTATTGTCGAAGAGTAAGAGCTTCTACATCTCTGGTTTAGTGCCGCTGTTTCCGACCTTTGCTCTGATTGCTCACTACATTGTCGGCACGGAACAAACCATGGTGGAGTTACGCACCACAGCCTTGTTTGGCTTATTTTCGCTTGTGCCATACGCGGCTTATCTTGGCGCTGTGTATGTGTTTAGTTATCGATACAATTTGGTGTCGACACTCTCGTTAGCGACCTTAGTGTGGGTATTGTGTGCTTCGATGTTGCTGCTAGGTTGGACGCGCTTGGTGCCAAGTGTGGCGTGAGAACCAGGTCTTAGAGCGGTAATGATAGGTTGATGGCGAGCTGATACAAAAAAGGTGGCGAAGAGCCACCAAAAGGGAAAAGCGTTTTATTGTTTTTTTGGATGCCCGCTCAGTGATAGCTTCAAGTAACAGAAAGCTTCACACTGAGCGGGCATTTTTGTACTGGTTGAGCCGGGGGAACTGCAACCAGTCTAGGGGAGCACGGCCTATAAGGCGTTATCCTTACCAGAAAATCCAAGCGAACAGTGTCAGAACTAGGATACAAACTAGGTTCAACACCATACCGATTCGCATCATCTCTTTTTGCTTGATGTGGCCTGAGCCAAACACGATTGCGTTAGGTGGTGTTGCTACTGGCAGCATGAAGGCACAAGATGCAGCAACCGCAATCAGTGCAGACAAGATAACCGGCGACATACCCAGCGCTTCAGCAATGGTCGCAAATACAGGGACAAGCAATGCCGCGCTCGCTGTGTTACTTGCGAATTCAGTTAGGAATACGACGAACGCTACTACCGCTAGAATCGTTAGCAGTACGCCTGCTGTTTCTAAGAAACCGCTTAGAGAGTGTGCTAGGAATACACTGGTTCCGGTTGCTTTAAGAATGTTACTTAAACAGATACCGCCACCGAATAGGATTAATACGCCCCAATCCGTTGTCTTCTCAACATCTTTCCATTCGACTGCTCTAGAAGCGCCAAGCAATACAATCGCGCCAATCGCAACCAAGCTATCAAACTTCGAGAAGCCACCGATCATTGCATTGATTGGCTTACCGAATATCCAAAGCGTTACCGTTAAAAGGAAGATAGACAGTGTAATTTTCTTGCTGTTTGTCCACTCAACTGGAGCATGGTCTAGCTCGAATTTATGGTCAAGCTTTGGCTTAGTCATCACGTAAAGAATAATCATCGCGATTGGCAGTAAGATCATTGAGATTGGTAGGCCAAGTGCCATCCACTCTGTGAAGCTCAAGCCAACTTCTGCCGCTGCAATTGCGTTTGGTGGGCTACCAACTAAGGTTGCGATACCACCGATTGAAGCACAGTAAGCGATACCCAGCAGTACGAACACGTAGGTGTTGCGGTCTTCACTTTGGTCGACTTTGTTCATGATGCCAAGAACAAGAGGAAGCATCATTGCAGTGGTGGCCGTGTTTGAGATCCACATGGATAGACCCGCACTCACACCGAACAACATGAACACAGCGACCGACATTCTGCCTTTTGCTATCAGCAGTACTTTGTCAGCAATTGCTTTGTCTAGCTCTTGCTTGTTCAGTGCGGCTGCCAATGCAAAACCACCCATGAATAAGAAGATGATTGGGTTCGAAAAGTTAGCTAGCGCTGCGGGCGTGTTGAATACACCAAACAAGACAGCCAATAGGGGAACGAGCAAAGCGGTGATGCTGACGTGAATCGCTTCTGTTAACCATAGAATGGCAACGAACACGAGAATACTTAAACCTGTATTCACTTGTGCTTCGAATGGCAGGGTATTAAGCAAAACTGCAAATAGCGTGAAATTACCAATTAATATCATGCTGTTGCGGGTAAACAACCAGTGTTTCAGTGTAGTAACAAGTGCCGTCATAAGGCGCTCCTTTTGTTTATCCTCGTTTTATTGGTGCACTACTTCGTTGAGTCGTGCTTATTATTTTCGAGGTATATAGCTTGATGTAGGGTCAGACTTTGTTGGAAGAATGTTACTCAAGTTAATAAAGGAGTGTTGGTGTGTTTTTGCTTAACAACGGGGAAGTGTGAGGCAACAAATTCAAAATGTGTAGTTTTCTACACATCGGTCTCTGTTGGGCCTGCAATCGGGCTTGCTGTAGGGTCTACATCAGGGTTTATAGTGGGGTCAGTAATAGGATTTGGAATCGGAAATGATTCCGGTTTTGGACTGGGTTGAATCGGCTCTTTAGGTCCAAGGAACTTTGGCGTTGTCCCCATAATATACAGATCAAGGAATGCTTTTGTACGCGCAAACACTTCTCGTAAGCGTATTGAGGTTCCGGAATGGTGGGTTGGACCTGAAACCGCTAAACACTGCGCATGAATATCGTAAGAATTGGCGATGAATAGTGCTCTTTCACAGTGGAACTTCTGGGTGATGATCAGAAAGTTATCGGTATCGAATATCTTTTTGGCGCGAACAATCGAATCTAAGGTTCTGAAACCAGCATAATCTAGATTGATGCGTTCATCGGGGACGCCAGCTTTCAACAAGTCGCGTTTCATCGTCCATGGTTCATTGTAAGAGCGGTGAGCGTTATCACCACTTAACAGAAACTGGTCGACTTTTTCACGATCGAAGAGCTCAATCGCGGCTTCGATTCGGTGCTTATAATAATCGTTGAGTGTTCGACCCAAATATTTGCTCGTGCCAAGCACAACAGCGACCTCAAGCTCGGGCACTTCATCAATATCGTAGATGATGCGATCTTCCGCTTGCCATGAAACCCAATAATCGATCGCAATAACCGCAGCGCTGCCTACTAAGAACACGAGGAAAGCGCCAAACAGAAAACCTTGCAGTTTTTTGTAAGCTTTATTTAAGTAGCTACGGATAATGTGAGAATCAAATTTCACTCTCGGTATGGTCCTTTGACTGAGCATTAATTTTTGAGTGCTCGATAATACCAAATAAAAATGAGAAAAATCAGTTAAAAAGACAAGACAGTGTAAAGAAAAAAGCCCCTGCAATGGCAGAGGCTCATATAAGAGTCGTTAACGCTCTTTATTCCAAGCGCAGTACGCTTTATTCAAAGTACAGCACGCTTTATTAGAATGCCGTGCGCTTGTAGCGACGGTAAACTGGCTGCCAGAAGTGCTGGTCAATCGCTTGTTGCAGTGCTTCTTCAGTGATCTCTAGAGCAACGCCCTGTTCAATCGCCTTCTTACCAACAGCAAGAGCAATCTTCTTCGATACCGTGTGGATTTCTTCTAATGGTGGAAGTAGAGCGCCTGTGCCATTGATTGCTAGTGGAGAACACGTTGCAAGTGCACGGCTTGATTCCATTAGCATTTCGTCAGTGATGCGTGAAGCATTCACAGCTAATACACCAAGGCCAATACCTGGGAAGATGTAGCTGTTGTTACACTGAGCGATTGGGTAAGTCGTGCCATTGTGAACTACTGGCTCAAATGGGCTACCTGTCGCAACAAGTGCTTGGCCATCAGTCCAACGAATAATGTCGTTTGGTGTCGCTTCAACACGGCTTGTTGGGTTAGACAGTGGGAACACGATAGGGCGTTCACAGTGCAGGTTCATCTCTTTGATGACTTCTTTGCTGAATAGACCTGGAGCACCAGATACACCAACCAATACGGTTGGCTTCGCGTGGCGAACAACGTCCAGTAGAGAGAAACCAGTGCCGTCGCTTTCCCAGTCTTTAGTGTTTTCGTTGGTTTGAACAAGACGCTGTTGGAAATCAAGTAGGTTTTGCATGCCTTCCTGTAGCAGACCCCAACGGTCAACCATGTAAACTTGAGAGCGAGCTTGTGCATCGCTGATACCTTCAGACACCATTTGAGCAATGATAGCTTCAGCAATACCACAACCTGCAGAACCCGCACCTAAGAAGGTAATACGCTGATCTGACAGTTTGCTGTTTGCTGCTTTACATGCTGCAAGTAGAGAGCCAACCGTTACGGCTGCTGTGCCTTGGATGTCATCGTTGAAACAACAGATGCGATCTTTGTAACGCTCAAGCAGTGGCATTGCGTTCTTTTGTGCGAAATCCTCGAACTGAACTAATGCATCAGGCCAACGGCGTTGAACCGCTTGGATGAACTCTTCAACGAATGCATCGTAGTCAGCACCTGTGATACGAGGGTGACGCCAGCCCATGTACATTGGGTCAGCAAGACGTTGAGGGTTGTTGGTACCCACATCGAGCACGATTGGTAGCATGTAAGCTGGGCTAATGCCGCCACACGCTGTGTAAAGTGCTAGCTTACCAATTGGAATACCCATGCCACCGATGCCTTGGTCTCCCAAACCAAGAATGCGCTCACCATCCGTAACCACGATAACTTTAACGTTGTGGTTTGTCGCATTATTCAGTAGATCATCGATACGATCGCGGTTCGGGTATGAAATAAACAGACCACGACCACGACGGTAAATATTTGAGAAGTTCTCACATGCTGCGCCAACCGTTGGCGTGTAAATGATAGGCATCATTTCAGAGATGTGGTTTTGAACTAAACGATAAAAAAGCGTTTCATTAGTGTCTTGGATGTTACGAAGGTAGATATGCTTATCCATATCACTTTCGAAGTTACAATATTGTTTGTATGCACGTCCTACTTGCTCTTGGATTGTTTCGGTTGTTTCCGGTAACAAACCTTCAAGGTTGAAAGAACTACGCTCTTCAGCAGAGAATGCGCTGCCTTTGTTTAGAAGAGGGGTACTTAGTAGAGCAGGACCAGCATAAGGGATATATAGAGGGCGTTTATCGTTGTTCATTGGATGCCTAATATGGGAGAAAGGGTAACTGAAAAATGATAACGGTTTAGTTATTCAATTGTAAATAGTTTCTCCACGATCTGAGCAAACAAAATGATATTCTTACCTCTGCCCCACACTTATCGAATTTCAACACGATAATTCGTTATACTTTGCTCACACTTTTTCGCGACGCTCCCTTTTTATGTCATTACTTCCCATCGATGCTTATCAAAATGTATTTCACCAACAAATCGTTAATTCTCACCTTGTAGTAGAGGCTGAAACCGGATCAGGTAAATCTACGCGGTTGCCAATTTGGGCTTCCCAACATGGGCGAGTTCTGGTGGTTGAACCAAGACGCATCGCGTGTACTTCACTGGCTAAATATCTCGCACAACAATCGGGCGAGAAGCTTGGTAGCAAAGTGGGCTATGCGATTAAGCTCGAATCGGAATATAACGAGCAAACTGACGTTGTTTTTGTTACGCCCGGTATCGCGCTGCGTTGGTTATCAGAAGATGGACTCATGCGATTAAGCTCGAATCGGAATATAACGAGCAAACTGACGTTGTTTTTGTTACGCCCGGTATCGCGCTGCGTTGGTTATCAGAAGATGGACTCGCTGGCTTTGATGTAGTTGTGGTGGATGAGTTTCACGAGAGGCGCTGGGATATCGACTTGCTGGTGGCGATTCTGAAACAAAAAGCGAGTCATCGTTTAGTGATCACATCAGCAACCATTGAGGGTGAACGCCTTGCTCATTATTTGGATGCGAATCGAATTAGCTGTGAAGGGCGAACTTATCAAGTCGAGATTGAACACCGAGCGAATGAATCCAGAACACTGCCTGATAGTCGACATCTAGAACAGCGCATCGCGGAAGAGGTGAATCATCAACTGATAGCGTCTTCTGGCGATATGTTGGTTTTTCTGCCGGGTAAAAAAGAGATCGTGCAATGCGAACAAGCTTTAGCGAAAAATCCAGATATCCAAGTCGTTAAATTGCATGCCTCGGTGAGTGATAAAGAGCGAGATTTAGCGTTATCGGGTCGGAATACCAATACTGAAGGTGATGGCCAGAGAAAGGTCATCCTTGCTACAAACGTTGCGGAAACCTCATTAACCATTCCTGATATTGGTGTGGTGATAGATTCAGGATTAGAAAGACGCACCGTTCAACGCAACGGCAGAACCACCTTAATGTTGAAATCCATATCACGTGCTAGTGCCAAACAACGCGCGGGCCGTGCGGGTAGGGTAATGGACGGCGTTTGTGTTCGTTTGTATGGCGAACACGCAGCGTTAGAATTGGTTACGCCTCCTGAATTGCAGCGTGAAGAGCTGACCGAACCTATGTTGGCGGCGGCATGTTGTGGTGCGACTCTTGATAGTTTATC